>JBIQLF010000003.1:0-83106 GCA_044464585.1 Thermomicrobia bacterium | reverse complement strand
TTCGAGGCCGAGTCGAACGATATCGGAAGCGACGCCATGCTCGAACAACTGCTGAGGGAAATTCCGGAATCAGCCGCCTGATACGGAGTCCGCTTGGACACTGTGGGATATCCACCAGCGGTTCGGCGCGATCCCACCGTTGAAACGCTGGGCTACTACCCCTCAGTCATCATCCGGATTTCGTATGAGAGACGAACGCGTGTGTAGCGCCGCTGTGCCACCCTGGCACAGCGGCGCTCGATGGGTCAAGCAGGGGGGACGGCGGGTCCGATTGGCGCTTGCATCCCGATCGACGTCTGACCGCCCATGTAGGGCTGGATCACCTCGGGCACCGCGATGGTGCCGTCGGCGCGTTGGTAGTTCTCCATGATGGCAATCATGGTTCTGGGCAGCGCCAAACCGGAACCGTTGAGTGTATGGACATACTGGACCTTGCCGCCGCCTTCCGGCCGGTACTTGATATTCGCCCGGCGGGCCTGGAAATCGAGGAAATTGGAACAGGAGGAAACCTCCAGCCATTCATCCACGCCTGGGGACCAGACTTCCAGATCGACCTTGTTCGCGGCCGTGAACGAGAGATCGCCCGTGCAGATTTGCAAGAGCCGATAGGGCAGCTCCAGACCGATCAGGACATCTTCCGCTTCCGCGATCAATCTCGCGTGTTCGTCGATCGACGTGTCCGGATGGACGATTTTCACCATCTCGACCTTATCGAATTGGTAGCCGCGTTTGATACCGCGGACATCGCGGCCGGCAGAGATCTGTTCCCGGCGGAAGCAGGCGGTGTAGGCGGTGTTGTAAATCGGGAGTTGGGACTCGTCCAGGATCTCGTCGCGGTAGAGATTGGTGACAGGCACCTCGGCGGTTGGAATCAGCCATTTTTCTCCCTCGATGTCGCGAAATTGCGTTTCTGCAAATTTCGGAAGCTGACCGGTGCCGATCAGCATATCGGTCAATACCAGATAGGGAGGATAGACCTCGGTGTACCCATGCTTTTGGGTATGCAGATCGAGCATCCAGGTGATCACGGCGCGTTGCAGGCGAGCGCCATCGCCCCGCAACACATAGTTGCGGGTTCCAGCGATCTTCACTCCGCGATCGAAGTCGATGATGCCGAGTTCTTCCGCGATCTCCCAATGGGGGCGGACCTGGAAGTCTCGTGGCCGTTCGACTTCGATCGTCTTGGTCACGACATTGCCACGTTCATCCGGTCCGACCGGCACATCAGGAAGCGGCATATTGGGCATGAGCAACAAGAGGTTATGGAGTTCCTCGTCCATGGCCCGGACCTGCTCGTCTCTGACCGCGATCTCGTCGCCGAGCACGCGCATCTCCTCGATGAGCTGCGAACGCCGCTCCGGGTCTTTGGTTCGTCCGACTTCCCGGGAACCCTCGTTTCGTTTGGCTTTGAGCGATTCGACCTCGGTAACGATCTGCCGGCGCGATTCGTCGAGCGAGAGAATCTCGTCGATCGGAGCGGTCGTGTTGAGTGCGACGAGCGCGCTTCGGATCATATCCGGTTGTTCTCGGATGAACTTGAGGTCGAGCAAGAGTACGCCCTTTCCAGGACAAGGCACGGAGTACCACACACCAGCAGACGCTGGCGCGGAAACGATAACAAACCGGCGGGATACTAGTCCGCGGCGGCGGGAATGGGCTCGATCGTGCGGGTGGAAATCTCGATGCCGGGCAGGAACTTGAACCACGCCTCGTGAATATGCTGGTCGAGCCGGCGCTCGATGACATAATAGCGACCCGGGGATGGCTCGAATGGTTGTCGCCGCAATGACATGCGGGCCTCCTGGACTGATTTGCCGCCCTTGCGATGATTGCAGGCCCGGCAAGCCGAGGTGAGATTCTCCCACGTGTGCGGTCCGCCCCGGTGCCGGGGAATGACATGATCGAGGGTGAGGTCGTTCGTCCGGCGCCCGCAATACTGGCAGGTGTAGCCATCCCTGAGGAAGACCTCGCGCCGGGTCAGTTTGATGCGCGCCCGGGGCGCGCGAATCAGACAGATCAAACGGATCACCGAGGGGTAGGGGAAGACATCCTGCGCGGTTGCGATCGTCGCGTCATGCGTCTCCAGGATCTCGGCTTTGCCACCGAACACCAGCACGAAGGCGCGCCGAACGTTGCAGACATTGAGGGGTTCGTAATTTTGGTTGAGAACCAGAACGGATTTGTTCACGCGCGCAACTGCTCTCGATGACGCGAAGTTCGATAGCGCCCTCGCACCAGGCAGTTTCCCTGAGCGCTCATTCTGTCGAGTTCGCGCTCCGGCTGCGGAGATAGTACGCCCGAAATGGCGGATGTCGCAAGACATGACGGATAGTCATCGCCCTATCCGGTTGCTACGCCGAACAACCGCCCGACTGTCCACGCAATCGCCATGGTCAGCATCCCGACCAGTATGTTGCGCATGATCGCGGGTTGCTTGGGCGCATCGCCGAGGTGAGCGCTGATATAGCCTGTCAGGAGGAGCGCTGCCACAACCGATCCGACCGACGTCCAGATTCGGATAGAAGCTGGTGCGAACGCGATTGCGGCAAGGGGGATCACAGCACCCACGGCGAACGCCATAAGCGATGCAAAAGCTGCATGCCACGGGCTCGTGAGCTCTCCCGGCGTGATATTGAATTCCGCTTCGGTATGTGCGCGCAAGGCGTCGATCGCGGTCAGCTCCTCGGCGAATTTCCGCGCGGTCCCGCCGGTGATTCCGCGCTGCTCGTAATACCGTGTCAGTTCGTCGAGTTCCGCTTCGGGAATCGTTCGCAGTTCTTCAGATTCCTTGGCGATCGCCGCTGCCTCTGTATCGCGCTGGGTGCTGACCGACACGTACTCTCCCCCCGCCATCGACAATGCTCCAGCCACGAGTGCGGCGATGCCAGCAGTCATGATTTGGGAACGGTCCGCGGTCGCCCCGGCGACGCCGACGACCACCCCGGCCACCGAGACGATACCGTCGTTCGCTCCGAGCACCCCAGCGCGAAGCCAATTGAGCCGGTCTCCGAGTCTCCCGACCCGTTCATCGCCTTTGTGCGGCAAGGATCCTGATTCAGGAGACCCTGTCCGAGTCGATTCTGTTTTGCCCATTCGAACGGTCCTCTCTCGGCTCAGTACGGATATGCCGGCTCTTTGTGTCATGTCGAACGGGATCACGCATCACGCGAATCGGCGCGATCGACGCGAGCGTGGTCGCTGAATGCTCACGCATTTGATTGTAGGACTCCCGGTGCGCAAACCCAAACGCGCTGCTGAATCTGATGGAAGAGATCGGATATCACTCTAATCATTCTCTAATTCTCGATCCATACGATTGCGGCATCGGATGGTCATTCGGACCGTATGAAAGGATCAGCAGACATGATATCGGTCAGAAGCGGAACGGCAATGGCGATTCTTCTTTCGATTGCATTCGTTGTGGTCGCGGTGGCGGCTCGCGATTCGCTGCCGGGTTTTGCCAGCGACAACGCGAATACCGCCACCTCGGTGGCGACGCGCTTGGTCGATACACAGGAACAAACCAATACCGGCGCCGAAGTGCAGATCGGGCAAGAAACGACCCAGAGTATCGAGATGACCGGCTCATCCCAGCCGAATACGTGGGATGACGAAGATAGCGATGAGAACGACGATCACGACCACGATGACGATGACCATGGCGATCACGACGGCAAACACCATGATGACGATGACGACTAACGAGCAACAAGCACTCTTCCGAAAAGCTGTGCGCGTGCGCAGTCTGGCGGACCCGCTCGGGGCGATGGGATTCCGCGCACCCAGCCAGCGTTTGCGCCGTGAGGCGCGGATTCGCCGCCTCGCATTTGCGGCGACTACCCTGGGATTTGCTGGAGTACTGGCGGCGGTGATAAGTTCGGGACCGGCGCAGACGCATTCGTCGCCTTCACTGGTTTCCGCGGGGGCCGATGGGCAAGTAACGCATGTCATTGCCGCGCCAGCACAAGCAATCCAGAATCAGCCTCCGGCAACACATACCCGCACGAAGGCATCGTGATGGCCGGTCAGCCAGAGCGCCGCTCGTTTTCCGCGATGGGGACCACGATCGAACTCACCGTGTGGGGGGTGAAAGCCCTCCACGGAGACCAGCTCTGCACCGAGCTCGAATCGAGAGCCGAGCGATGGGAACAGATATTCAGTCGTTTTCGTGACGACAGCGAGCTGAATCACGTCAATCGTCACGCCGGGAACTGGACCAGGGTCTCCAATGAGTTCATCGCGATCACAAGCGCGGCCCAGAACTGGTTCACGGTCACCGCTGGTCGATTCGATCCCGCGATTCTCGAATCGCTCGAACGCGCCGGATACGATCGGACATTTGATGAAATAGACCGTTCTGGTGCATCGATCGCTGCCGCTCCGACCCGTCGATCGAGATGGAGCCAGACTGTGCTCGATATCGAATTCGACCGGACGGCAAATGCGATCCGCATGCCCGCGGGCATGCGGATCGATCTCGGGGGAATCGCCAAAGGCGCGTTCGTCGACTCCGTGAACGACATATTCCAGGATCTCCCCGGCGCCATCGTTGATGCGGGCGGTGATCTTCGGCTTTGGGGGCGCCCAGGACATGAATGCGTTTGGCGTATCGGAGTGCAGGATCCCGGATCCTTGCAAACGGACATCGCCGAACTGCGACTTTGGGCTGGTAGACCGCTTGCCGTCGCTACATCGAGCACGCGATCGCGCAATTGGTCGACTGGAACCGAGCGCCAGAATCATCTGATCGATCCGCAAACCGGCCGGGCCGTTCCTTTTTCGACGCCAAGTGTCACCGTTGTTGCTGGCACCGTGGTTGCCGCAGAGGTTCTGGCGAAGGCGACGCTCATTTCGCTCGCACGTGGCGAGCACCTTCCTGGGCCAGCAGCGGATCTTGTACTGATCGCATATGAAGATGGACACTATGAAACGATTCCTGTCCCGGCTCGCGCGGCGTAACCGATATCGGCGCGTAACCCAGCCCGTTCGATTGCCCGAAGCGGCAGGCGGTCTCTCGATCGGTCTTTTCCTCGCTGTTCCGGTCATCTTCGCTGTCCTCGTTCTCGCCTCGGTGCTTACCAATCGCTCGCTGAGCCCGATGAGCTGGTATCTCGCGCGGGCCACCGGCATCACCCTCTACGTTCTCTTCTGGGCTGTGGTGACACTTGGGCTGCTTCTGACCACCCATTCGGTCGGTCGGATCGTGAGCAAAGCGACGTTGCTCAGCCTGCATTCGTATTCGAGCCAGCTCGCGTATGCGTTCCTGGCAGGACACCTGCTCAGTCTGGTCGTGGATCGGCATCTTCCGTTCGACGTCGTGCATTTGATATCGCCGTTTTCCGGTCCCAGTGCTGAACCCTGGACGGGGTTTGGCGTCCTTGCGATGTACATGTTCATCGTAGTGATTGCCAGCGTATCGCTCCGCCGCTATATTCCTTATCCAGTCTGGAGGTTCCTCCATATCCTGGCGTTCCCGATGTATGCCCTTTCACTCCTGCACGGTATCGGTATTGGCTCGAGCAGGAGCGCGCTTCCGATGCAGATGCTCTACCTGCTGACCACGGCGGTTGTCGTCTATCTCAGTCTCTCGCGTCTCTTCATCTGGAGACCGAAACCGGACATCGGAGAAGTCCGGGTCGCCAACAAACCATTCGACCGGCTCGGCGGCCAAACCAGAACCCCTCCCGCGACGCACAGGCGGCTTCGATGAACGTGTTGATTATCGAGGACGAGCAGAGACTCGCCGAACTGATCTCGAAAACACTTCGCCGTGAACGGTTCGATGTTGCCGTGCGCCATGATGGATTCGAAGGATTCGAGGAAGCGCTCACTGATGCGTACGACGTGATCGTGCTGGATCGTATGCTGCCTTCGATGGATGGAATGACCATTCTGCGCGATTTGCGACGAAACCGCATTCAGACGCCCATCCTGATGTTGACAGCGCTCGGGGACGTGCCCGAACGGATCAAAGGACTTCGCGCCGGGGCCGACGATTATCTCGGGAAACCGTTCGCATTCGAGGAGTTGATCGCACGGGTGAGCGCATTGGGCCGCCGGACCGGCGCTGCTGTAATCACCGACCTTCAGCGGTTTGGCGAGATCGAAATCGATCTCGCGAGTCGAGCGGTGACCCGAAACCATCAGCCGATCGAACTGTCTCCCCGCGAGTTTGCGCTCCTGGAAGCACTGGTTCGCCACAAGGGCCAAGTGCTCTCGCGCGAGCAACTGCTTCGCCGGGTGTGGGGCAGGGATGCTGACCCGGCCGGAAATGTCGTGGATCTCTATGTGCACTATTTGCGCAAGAAGCTCGATCCCGATCAATCGACCGCACCATCGTTGATTCGGACGGTTCGCGGATACGGCTACGCTCTGGGCTAGGCGGCAATGTGTTTCAGGCCATAAACCGCCGTTTGGCAATACTCAACGCGCTCGTTGTGATCGCGGTCATTGCCGCGGTCGGTCTGGCGAGCTATCTCTATCTTGCGCGCAAGATCGAAGCGCAAACCGATGCCGAAATCCGCGGCCGATCCCTATCAGCCGTGGAGCTTTGGACCAATGTATTCCGCGAGGCCGATACCAACAGCGCATCGGGGGTGTCATCCGAAGATGCTAATAGCGGCAACGAACGAAGTGACCACGATGACGATGACGACGAAGCAAACGAGCATCAGGCCGAAGATCTGGTTCGAAGCGGCGATACCATCGCCTATGGGTTCGATCGCTCGGGCGACGTGATCGCAGCCCTCCGTCCGATTCGAGTAGAGCATTTGCCGAAAATCGATTCGGTCGAACGCGCGCTCAGTGGCTTCATCGTTGTCGAGACGATTACGATCGAACACGAACGGGTCCGATTACGGTCCGAGCCCGTCCGTGCCGATGGAAATATCATCGGGGCTATTCAGACTGGGATGGGGTTGGGGCCGAGCGAGCGGGTGCTCGAATTTGTGCGATGGTCGACCCTGGGTGGATTGCTTCTCGGTGCGTTACTGGCGATTCCCTCGGGATGGTGGCTCGCCAATCGATCGATGCGGCCGATTCAGGAGGCATTCGCTCGCCAGCGCGCGTTTGTGTCCGATGCCGCCCATGAGTTGCGCACTCCGCTCACATTGATTCGAGCCGAGGCCGAATATCTCAATCGAACGCCCGATCTTTCGGCGGCGGATCGCGAAGAAAGTGAAACGTTCATCGTTCGCGAGGTCGATTCGATGGCCAGTTTGGTTACCGACTTACTTCGATTGGCAAGAATGGATGAACGTGTCCCACAGCTGATTGGACAGCATGTCGATCTTGTCGATATTGCTCGAGTCGTGGTGGAGCGGTTCAGGGGAATGGCCCTCGACCGTGATGTTTCTCTCAGTATCGAGAACCCTATGCCGATCGAAGCCCGCTGCGATCGTGTTGCAACTGAGCAGGTGCTGGCGATCCTCCTGGACAATGCCCTGACGTATACGCCAGCGGGAGGGATGGTCAGTGTCGCGACGGAAATGCGGTCCGGAAAACCGGCGATTTCGGTGCGAGACACGGGGATAGGTATCTCGACCGGCGATCAGCAACGGATCTTCGATCGGTTCTATCGAGCCGATCCCGCCCGCACGCGGGCAAGCGGCGGGGCGGGACTCGGGCTGTCGATCGCCGCCGAACTGATGGCCGCGCAACGTGGCCATATCGTCGTCGCGAGCGAACCCGGTCTCGGATCCACATTCACACTCCTGTTCGATGCCGAACCAGCCGGCCGATAAGGGTGCGACTCAATCGGCGGCCAGCGCCGCGGGGAACAGAACCTCTTTGAGATAGTGCCCGGTAAACGAAGCAGTGTTGGCCGCCACATCCTCCGGTGTTCCGGTTGCGACGATCTGGCCGCCTCCGGTGCCGCCCTCGGGACCGAGGTCGATGATCCAGTCGGCCGATTTGATGACATCGAGATTGTGCTCGATCACGACGATCGTGTTGCCGCCGTCGGCCAGCCGCTGGAGAACGCCCAGCAACCGCTCGATATCCGCGAAGTGCAATCCGGTCGTGGGCTCGTCCAAAATATAGAGCGTGCGTCCCGTCGCCCGGCGAGAAAGCTCCGAGGACAATTTGACGCGTTGCGCTTCTCCGCCGGAGAGCTGGGTTGCAGGTTGTCCGAGCCGGATATATCCCAGGCCGACATCTTCGAGCGTCTGGAGTTTCGCGCGCACACTCGGTATGTTCTGGAAGAAACCGAGCGCCTCGGAAACGGTCATTTCGAGGACATCGGCAATCGACTTGCCTTTGAAGGTCACCTCCAGCGCTTCGCGGTTGTATCGCTTGCCCTGGCAGACCTCACACGGCACGAACACATCGGGCAGGAAATTCATCTCGATCTGGATGATGCCCTCACCCTTGCACGCCTCGCACCGTCCGCCCTTCACATTGAACGAAAAGCGGCCCGCTTTGTAGCCCCGTGCCTTTGCCTCTGGCAACGATGCGAAGAGCTCGCGGATGGGCGTGAACAAACCCGTATAGGTCGCCGGATTCGAACGGGGTGTGCGCCCGATCGGGCTTTGGTCGATCTCGATCACCTTGTCGAGATTCTCCATGCCGAGCACCTCGTCGTGCGCTCCGGGCCGCTGGCGCGACCGATGGAATTCCTGCGCCAGGCGGGGATAGAGAATATCGGTCACAAGGGAGCTCTTGCCGGAGCCGGATACGCCGGTGACCGCAATGAAGGTTCCCAATGGGAAATCGACCGTCACATCGTTCAGATTGTTCTCTCGGGCGCCGGTGACCGTCAGTGTTTTGCCATTGCCGGTTCTCCGGACTGCCGGGGTCACGATCGAGCGCGCTCCACTGAGATACTGACCGGTCAACGATTCCGACACCCGCGCGAGATCGGCAATGCGGCCCTCGGCAACCACCTCGCCACCATGCACCCCGGCGCCCGGTCCGATATCGACGATCCAGTCGGCGGCGCGCATCATCTCCTCGTCATGCTCGACCACGATCAGGGTGTTGCCCAGATCGCGCAACCGGAGAAGGGTTTTGATCAGCCGATCGTTGTCACGCTGGTGCAAACCAATGCTCGGTTCGTCGAGGATATAGAGCACGCCCATCAGCGCCGATCCGATCTGCGTTGCCAGCCGGATACGTTGCGCTTCGCCTCCGGACAGCGTGCCCGCGGAACGGTCCATGGTCAGGTAGTCGAGTCCGACATCCACCAGGAAACCGAGCCGCTCGCGCACCTCTTTCATGACCTGGCGGCCGATCAGGTATTCCCGGGATGTCAGAACGGCCTCGGGCGATTTGTCCGGGTCGACCGAGAGACGGTCGGCCCAGTCCCGCGCCCGGCGGATCGGCAATCGGGAGACATCGACGATATTCATGCCATCGATCAGAACCGACAGAATTTCGCGCCGCAGCCGCGTTCCATTGCAGGTCGGACAAGGATTGGCGGCCATGTACTTGCCGAGCTCATCCTTGACGTAATCCGACGATGTGGTTGCAAAGCGCCGGGCCAGATTCGGCAGAACGCCCTCGTAGGGAACCTGGTATGCCTTCGTGCGACCATTGCGCGCCTGGTATTTCACCGTGATCTGCCGGCCCTTCAGACCATTCATGATCACGTCGCGCGCTTCCTCGTCGATCGTTTCATATGATTGGGAGGTGGAGAACCCGTACATCTCCGCCAGCGCATCGAGCTGAGCGGCATACCAGGAATACCCTTCCCCAGCGGCGCTCATCCATGGAGCGATCGCACCCTGGTCGAGCGAAAGCCGGGGATTGGGTACGACCAATGCCGGGTCGAATTCGAGCTTGACACCGAGTCCAGCGCAATCCGGACAAGCGCCCTGGGGAGAATTGAACGAAAAGTTGCGTGGTTCGATCTCACCGAGACTGATACCGCAATCGGTGCACGCAAACTGCTCCGAAAAGGTGATCTCTTCGCCGTCGACCACTTGTACGATCGCGACACCCTTGGCAATCCGCAGCGCCGTCTCGAGCGATTCGATGAGTCGTACCCTGGCGGGACTGTCCTCCGGGGATTCGCCCTCGTCGAAGTTGAGCGCAACCCGGTCGACGACGACTTCGATGGTGTGCTTTTTGGTCTTGGCGAGCTTGATCGGTTCATCGAGATCGGTGACGACGCCATCGACGCGCACACGGACGAATCCCTGCCGGCGAATCTCATCGAGCACCGCTGCATGTTCGCCTTTGCGGTCGCGGATCACCGGCGCCAGAATCAGTAGCCGGCTGCGTTCCGGTAGTCGCAACAGGGTCGAGGCCATTTGCTGAACCGACTGTTGCTGGATCGGTTTGCCGCAATTGGGACAATGTGGCCGCCCGATCCGCGCGAAGAGCAATCGCAGGTAGTCGTAGATTTCGGTGACCGTGCCGACCGTCGATCGTGGATTGCGGCTGGTTCCCTTCTGGTCGATCGAGATGGCAGGCGAGAGCCCATCGATATGATCGACATCGGGTTTCTCCATCTGCCCCAGGAACTGGCGCGCATAGGCCGACAGCGATTCGACATAGCGGCGTTGCCCCTCGGCGAAGATCGTGTCGAAGGCGAGTGACGATTTGCCGGAACCGGAGAGTCCAGTCAGGACGACCAGGCGGTCACGCGGCAGATCGACATCGATGTTCTTGAGATTGTGCTCGCGGGCACCACGAATGGAGATCTTGTCCAGGATCGGCGGCATACTCTGCTGTTCCATGCGGGGAAAGGCGAACGTTTGATCGCATCGAAAATTGTAGCACGACCGTCAAGTCGGTGACGGGATTAGAATTGTTCAATTGCGTCTGTCTGAGCCAGTTGGGACGGCCCTCTTGACCGATCTTTCGAAACGAACCGAACTCTCCCCGACCTTCGATCCGGCGGCTGTCGAATCCGGTCTCTACGATTGGTGGGACCGTCAGGGCTTTTTCGCTCCGAGCGACGATCCCAGTGCCGAACCGTTCGTCATCATCATGCCTCCGCCGAATGTCACCGGGGAGCTTCATGTCGGTCACGCGCTTTTCGTGGCGCTGCAGGATCTGATGATCCGCTGGCATCGGATGCAGGGGTATAGCGCGCTTTGGTTGCCGGGAGCCGACCATGCCGGGATCGCCGGGCAATGGGTGGTCGAAAGGCTGCTGGCCTCGGAAGGGCTGACGCGCCACGATCTCGGACGTGAGAAGTTCCTGGAGCGGGTTTGGGCCTATATGGACCCGATGCGCTGGCGTATCCGGGAACAGATGATGATCCTCGGTGCGTCGTGCGATTGGTCCCGGCTGGCGTTCACTATGGATCCCGGTCCATCACGGGCGGTCCGCAAGGTCTTCAAACATCTCTACGACAAGGGATGGATCTACCGCGGGAATCGCCTGATTTCCTGGTGCCCCCGTTGCATGACAGCATTGTCCGACCTGGAAGTGGTCCACAAGGATGTGGCTGGTCATCTCTGGCAGATGGCCTATCCGGTGGACGGCGAACCGGACCGGGAGATCATCGTCGCGACGACCCGGCCGGAGACGATGCTGGGTGATACGGCCGTGGCCGTTCATCCGGACGACGATCGCTATCGAGATCTGGTCGGCAGGCAAGTGCGGTTACCAATCACGAACCGGTCGATTCCGATCGTTGCCGATGCCGCAGTGGATCGGGAATTCGGCACCGGGGCCGTCAAGGTGACCCCGGCGCACGATCCGAATGACTTCGAGATCGCGCGGCGGTGCGATCTGCCGGCGATCAACATCATGAACCCGGATGGCACGATCAATTCCGAGGGCGGGCCGTTCGAGGGAATGACGATACCGGCCGCGCGCGCGGCTGTGGTTGCCCGGCTCCAGCAGGATGGCGTGATTCGCGGCATCACCGAGCATACACACCCCGTCGGCCATTGCGATCGTTGCGGCACCGTGGTCGAACCGCTCATCAGTGAGCAATGGTTCGTCAAGATGGCCGAACTTGCGGCGCCGGCGATCGAAGCGGCCAAGGACGGCAGCCTCACGTTCGTCCCGGATCGATTCCAGGGCGTCTATCTCAACTGGATGGAGAACATCCACGATTGGTGCATCTCGCGCCAGCTCTGGTGGGGGCATCGCATCCCCGTCTGGTATTGCCAGGAGTGTGGAGCGGTCATCGTCAGCGAGAACGAGACGGTCGAATCGTGCTCCGAGTGCGGGGGATCGGTGCTGCAGGACGAGGATGTGCTCGACACCTGGTTCAGTTCTGGTCTTTGGCCGTTCTCGACCCTGGGTTGGCCCGAGCAGACCGAGGATTTGCGGCGGTTCTATCCCTCGCAGGTGATGGAGACCGGCTACGAGATCCTCTTCTTCTGGGTGGCGCGCATGGTCTTCTTCGGTATCGAGATGATGGACCAACTGCCCTTCCACACGGTGTATCTGCATGGCACCGTGCGCGATGCGGTGGGCGCCAAGATGTCGAAAACGAAGGGCAACGTGCTCGATCCGACCGAGCTGACGGCCACCTATGGCGCCGATGCCTTGCGCTATGCGCTGCTCACCCAAAGCGGACCCGGCCAGGACTCGAAGTTGCATGTCGGCCAGGTCGAAGCGGCTCGCAACTTTATCAACAAGGTCTGGAATGCCACTCGCTTCGCCACCCGTATCTTCGATGAGACGACGGTCGAACTCGATGATGACGGTCCAGTGGAACCGCGGGGTGGTGCGCTCGTGGATCGCTGGATCGTCAGCCGGACCAATGCCGTCATCGCCGAAACGACCGGCCTGCTGGAGGGATTCCAGTTTCTGGAGGCCGGTCGCGGTCTGCGCGATTTCATTTGGTCAGAACTCTGCGACTGGTATATCGAAGCGGCCAAGGTCCGGTTGAAGGGGACGGGCGACGAGCGCCGGCAGGTGGCGCAGACACTTGCCTGGGTGCTCGATCGGTCGTTGCGGTTGTTGCACCCGATGATGCCATTCGCATCCGAGGCGATGTGGCAGGCGATCCCCCACTCGGGCGAGAGTCTGATGATTGCCCGATGGCCAGAAGCTGGTGCACGCGATCTCGAAGCCGAACGCGATTGGAACCGGATCATGGAGCTCATCGGGCGGGTGCGCAACGTTCGCAGCGAATCGAATGTCGAACCCGGTCGATGGATCACCGCGTCGGTCTATTCGCAGGACGGCGCGCTGGAAGCGGTGCGGGGGGCCCGAAAAGAGCTGGCTCTGCTGGCGCGTATCGGAGACGATCAGTTGACGATCGACGGTGGCGAACCGGTGACCAATCAAACCGATGTCGTGGTTGCCGCCGGTGATCTCGTGGCGGTGCTGCCTCTTGCCGGTTTGGTCGATCTTGCCGCGGAACGGGACCGGCTATCGAAAGAGCTCGACGAAGCGCTGGCCGAGCGCGGTCGCGCCGAGGCACAGCTCGGAAATCAGGCTTTCATCGCTCGTGCCCCGGAAAAAGTTGTGCAGGTGCAACGCGACCGGTTGGCGGGCGCGTCCGAACGGATCGGGCTGCTGGAACGTCGATTGCGTGAGCTCGATGGTTGATCGACCCCAGGCGCTCGATCGCGCGTTCTTCGAGCGACCGACCGATGAGGTGGCGGTCGATCTGATCTCGATGACGATCTGGCGCACCACAACCGATGGATGCACCAGCGGCCGAATCGTGGAAACAGAAGCGTATCTCGATGCGCAGGATCGCGCTTCGCATGCCGCCTGGTCGAGGCGCGGCCGCGATGTCATGCAACGAGCGCCCGGTACGATCTACATCTATCGCGCCTATGGCATGCACTGGATGTTCAATATCGCGGCACATGCACCGGATGCGGTTGGCGCCGTTCTGATCCGGGCGGTCGAACCGATCGAGGGTATCGAGCTGATGGAAAAGCGGCGCGGCACCGACCGGTTGTTGCAGCTCTGCTCGGGCCCGGGCAAATTCTGCCAGGCGTTCGCGATCGACGATTCGCTGCATACATGCGATCTGCTGACGGATGCGGACATCTGCATCGAGCCGAATGGCGATCCCGCCGGACTCGAGCTCATCGTCGGGGAGCGCATCGGGATTACGAAATCCGCGGATCTGCCGTTGCGTTTCTTCGAGGCGAACAATCGCTTCGTTTCCGCGCATCGAAAAGGTATCGCATTCACCCCGAAGGTGCTACCTTCCTCCTGACCGCCCCGCGCCGGTTCTTTCAGATCGAATCGAACGTGCCCATTCAGCAACTCGACAACGAAACAATTGGCAAGATTGCGGCTGGCGAAGTGGTCGAGCGGCCGGCATCGGTCGTCAAGGAACTGATCGAAAACGCGATCGATGCCCATTCGACGCGCATTTCGGTGGCGATCGAAGCAGGCGGAACTCGCTCGATCGAAGTCGTGGACAACGGCATTGGCATGGCTGGCGACGAGCTTCCGGTTGCCCTGCAACGACATGCGACCTCGAAACTGCATGCGTTCGAGGATCTCGACGATCTCCGGACCCTTGGTTTTCGCGGGGAAGCGCTTCCCAGCATCGCCGCGGTTTCATCGGTCTGGATCCGTTCCCGGCCACGCGAAGCGTCGGTTGCGGGAACGATCCGGGCCGATTTTGGCGTGATCGAACCGGCACGTCCCGAGAGCGGCGATGCCGGCACCGTCATTCAGGTGCGCGATCTTTTCGAGAATGTCCCGGCGCGCCGCAAATTCCAACGGCAACCGTCGACCGAAAGCGGATTGATCGTTCGTTTGGTCGGCGCCTATGCGGCGGCCTATCCGGAGATCGCGTTTGCGCTCACGGTCGATGGCCGGCGCAGTTTCTCCACGACTGGCAATGGCGAGCTGATCGAAGCAGCCACCGCCGTGTATGGCACCGACGTGGGGCGAGCCGCCATCCAGCTGGTCGAGCCGGAGTTGGACGCGCGTGTGCCCGGTGTGACGGTTTCCGGATGGATTTGCGCGCCAACCGTGACGCGCTCCCATCGCCAGCAGATGGTCTTCTTCATGAATGGCCGCCAAATCCAGAGCCGGACATTGATGTACGCGCTCGAAGAGGCGTATCACACGTTGCTCATGGTCGGGCGTCATCCCGTGACCATGGTGCGGATCGAGATCGAACCGGATCGAGTCGATGTCAATGTGCATCCGACCAAAGCCGAGGTGAAGTTTGCGGACGAGCGGGCGGTCGCCCGGGCCATTTCCCGGAGCGCCCACGCCACCCTGACCCGAATTCCGCGCGCTGAACCGCCGCGAATTCGGATCGAGAGCTCCACCGGTGAGCCGGCTCCGTATATTCCGAGTCAGCTCCCGACGATCGAACAGCGCACCTTCGAGCAACGTGTGTTCGACCGCGAACCGCCCAGACGAGATGAAGCGCCTCCTCTGCCGGAGCGCCCGAAACCGGCATTGCCGGTATTGCGCGTGCTCGGCCAGGTTGCCGGAACCTACATCATTGCCGAGGGACCGGAGGGGCTTTATCTAATCGATCAGCACGCGGCGCACGAGCGAGTCGTCTACGAGCGATTCCTCGGCCAGATGGCCGCTGCCGGGGTCGAACGGCAACCAATGCTCGATCCGCTGGTGCTCGATCTGACGCCGGAGGAGTCAGCGGTGATCGAGCAATCATTGGAGGAACTGGGGAAGCTCGGATTCGAAATCGAACGATTCGGTCCTGAGTCGATCCTGGTCCGTTCCGTTCCGGTCGTCGCGGTCGGAACGGATATTCAAGAACGGTTGCGTGAGGTGCTCGAAGAGCTGGGAGATGGCGGCGTGGGGAGTTCGTGGCTCGATTCGGTGGCGGTCAGTGTGGCATGTCACACGTCGATTCGCGCCGGTCAATCGCTCAGCCTGGCCGAGATGCGCGAGCTGGTGGAACAGCTCGAACGGACGCAACAACCGCGTGCCTGCGGGCATGGGCGGCCGACAATGTTGCGTCTGACCCAGGATGAGCTGGAACGTCAATTCGGCCGCACCTGAGATCAGGCGACCGCTGTATCCCGGCGCATGACCCGAATCAGCACCAGCGTCAGAACCATGATCGCCAGCAGCAGCAAAATCGATGCGGCAGCCGCCTGGCCCATATTCAGATTCGTGAAGCCGATCTTCCAGATGCGGAATGAAATGGTCTCGGTCGCGCCACCCGGGCCTCCTGAGGTGAGGATATAGATCAGGTCGTAGGTTTTCATCGCCGAGATCATGCGAATCAATGCGGCAATGAGGATCACGGGCGCCATCAGCGGAATGGTGACCGTCCACAGAATCTGGAGCGCATTCGCGCCATCGACCCGGGCGGCCTCGATCGGTTCACGCGGGAGCGACGCCAGTCCCGCGAGGAGTACGACCAGCAACAGGGACGTCTCGTGCCAGACATCGACGCCGATGACCGCGGGCATTGCCGAACTCTTCTTCGACAACCATTCCTGTGGGGCCAGACCGATCTGCGAGAAAACCCAATTGACCGCGCCCAGATCGGGATGCAGGAGCAAACGCCAGATGAGCCCGACCGCGATCGGGCTGACGAGCAGCGGTATGAGCAGCACCGCCAGATAGAAATTCCGGAAACGCAATCCGGGCTGGTTGAGCAGCAGGGCCAGCCCGAAGGCCACAATGAGCTCGATGACGACCACGGAGATCGTCAGCACGACCGTG
Source organism: Thermomicrobia bacterium (assembly GCA_044464585.1). GTDB lineage: Bacteria > Chloroflexota > Chloroflexia > Thermomicrobiales > UBA6265 > JAMLHN01. The sequence goes on along the minus strand of JBIQLF010000003.1, from coordinate 66,570 downwards.
TTGCGGACCGCTTGCACGAAAACGCTCATCGCCAGCACGTCCTGGAAGTTCTTCATTCGAACCCAGGGGCCGATACCGCCCTCGGTCAGATCGTATTTGTGCAGGGCGATGTAGAGCGCGTAGACGATGGGAAAACCGACGATTGCCAGCAGGGCCAGCATCGTCGGGAGCACCATACCCCAGCGAAAAAACCGGGTGCCGCCGCGCCCGGTCGAGCCGGCAGCGGCACCCGTTCGATCTGATGCGGTGAGTTCGGCGGTCGCCATGGTGATCGTCCATCAGCGGCCAGACACAAATGCCCGGCCGCTGCTGCAATGGAAGGTTAGAGAAGTTCTTTCAGCTCTTCGGCGGCGGCGTCCATGGCGTCCTGGGCCGAAGAACCGCCGGTCACAGCGTCGCTCAGGTGGCGTCCCATGATCTCGACGAGCTGGGTTTGCTTGGTAACGCCCGGGAAGCCCTTGCCGACCGCGATGAGGTCCTTGACTTCCCCCATCCACGGGAAAGCCGCGATGTAGTCGGCATTCTCGTATGGGGCTTTTTGCGCGGCCACCCCGCCGCCCAGCGCCCGGCGCATGGCGATTTCGGGCGATTCCACCCACTTGAGGAATTCCCACGCGGCTCCGGGATTCGGTGAGCTCACGGGGATACCCCAGCTCCACGAGCCAGTCAGCCCCGTGCCGCCGGGCATGGTGGTCACCGAGCCCTTGCCCTTGACCTGACTGTCATCGAGCGTCTCACCGTCCGAAAGGAGGAAGAGATAGCTGACCGCCGTGAGCGCCTTTCCTTGACGCCAGAGCGCGCCGGTGTCGTTCAGGTCGGCATTGGCGGCTCCGGGCTGCGCTCCATTGTTGATCGCATCGACGTAGAGCTGAGCCGCTTTCACGCCAAGCTCGTCGTTGATCGCCGGGGCCGACATATCCTCGGTGAAGAAATCGCCGCCCACCGAATAGAGGTAGTTGCAGAACTCCATGACAATCGGGTCGCCCTGCATGCCCTGCATGGCAGCGCCATAGAGATTGCCCGGATCGACCTGCTGCGCGGCGGAGATCATGGCGACATATTCCTCGACCGAGGTCGGCATCGCCAAATCGCTACCGGAGATCTCCTTGTATTTGCTCTTGAAGTCATCATCCGCGAAGAGATCGGTCCGGTAGAGCATGCCCATCGGATAGACGTACATCGGGATGTAATAGGTCGTGCCATCGACCTCCGAGCTGATCTTGATCACCGCGTCTTCGTAGTTCGAGAGTTCGACGGTTCCGGCGCTGTCCGCCAGCTTCGGTCCAAGGTCCTGCATCCAGCCAGCGCGCGCAAATTCGTAGACCCAATAGAAATCGACCTCGAGGAAGTCGTAGGTGCCATTGCCTTCACCGGCCGCCAGCTGCGAAACCAGTTTGTCGTGCATGACCGGATAGACGACTTTTTCGAACTGAACCTTGATGCCGGTCAATTGCTCGAATTCGGGGAGCATTTCCTCGATCAATGTCGTTTCACGCAAATCCTCCATGAGGGCATTGATCGTCGTGCCCTCGTAGTCTCGCGAGAAGAGCGACGGGTCCTGCGCGCCGCTTCGGGGAGGCGCCAATCCGGGCATTGCCATGCCAAGACCCGCTGCTCCACCAAGCTGCAGGAGACGTCTCCGGTCGATTCCTCGATTACCTCCGAACACTGTGCGCTCCTTTCCAATGCCCGGCGCGAACCCACCGTCCACGCCGTTACTTCACTGCGCCGAATGTCAGACCTTGCACGAGATGCCGTTGAATGAACCAGGTGAGAACCACGATCGGCACCATCATCGAAATGGTCGCCGCGCAGATGGCGCCGACCTGATTTCCCTGGGATGTCATGAGCGATGCCAACGCCACGGGCATCGTGCGCGATTCGCGCCCGGTCAGAATCAACGCGAAGAGGAATTCGTTCCAGCTCAGCACGAACGCGAAGATACCCGCAGCCATCAAACCAGGCAGAGCAAGCGGCAGAACGACTTGCCGGAATGCCCGGAACGGCGTGGCGCCATCGACCTGCGCGGCTTCTTCCAGATCGACGGGAATGGATTCGAAAAAGCCCATGAGAATCCAGACCACGAAGGGCAAATTGAAGGACAGATAGATGATGGCCAGGGTGATGCCCCGGTCGAACATCTTGATTTCGTATCCGCCGAGATGGATCGTCTGCCGGGCGATCAGATAGAACGGGATCACCAGAGCGACGGGCGGCAGCATCTGCGTGCCCAGAATGGTCAATGAAAACGGAGTGCCGCCCGTTTTGAACCGGGCGATGGAATAGGCTGCCAGTGAGCCGATCGCCACACAGATCGAGGCGGAAACGACCGCGATCCAGAACGAATTCCACAGATTGTGCTGGAAATTCAAACTGACGAACAGTTGTCGGTAGTTGTTCAGGGTCGGTGTGAAGGAGAAATCGGCGGGCCGATAGGCCATGTCGTTGGATGCGAGGGAGCTGCGGAAGGTCCACAGAACGGGGAGGAGGATGGTCAGACATGCCGCGATCAGAACGAGATGGGTGGCGGCGCGCGTCCAGGAAATACCCTGGGCTGATCTCGATCGATATTCCGTTGAAGGCGTCCCGAACGTCACGGCCATCCGACTTGCGTTGCTTGCGGGTACATTTTCACGACGGTTCTGGAAAACTTTGCTCGCGCTGATAATACCAGTGTGGCGGGAAAATCGGAGAGGAGTAGACGACGTGATGGATACCGGACGGCTCGATGGGCGGGTGGCGTTGGTTACGGGCGCGGGCAACGGGATCGGATTGGCGATCGCGCGTGCGTTCGCCGGTGACGGCGCCAGGGTCGCGGTCTCCGACGTCGATCTCGATGCGGCCCGATCGGTGGCGGAGTCGCTGCCTGGTTCGGTGGCAATTCAACTGGACGTAACCTCGCTGGCGTCCGCGACCGAGGCGGTTGCCCGGACGGAACGTGAGCTCGGTCCGATCGATATCCTGGCGAACAATGCCGGAGTGTCCACAATGGCGCCGTTGTGGGAGCTGACCGAACGGGATTGGGATTTCAATTTCGATGTCAACGCAAAAGGCGTGTTCATCGTGACGAGAGCCGCTATTCCCGGCATGATGGAGCGACGGCGGGGCTCGATCGTGAATACGGCGTCGATGGCCGGCAAGAAGGGAGTCCCGCTGCTGGCGCATTACGCGGCGTCGAAATGGGCGTGTATTGGGTTTACCAAATCGTGCGCCAGCGAACTCGGGCCGTTTGGGATTCGGGTGAATTGCGTCTGCCCGGGCTATGTCGCGACTTCCATGCAGCAGCGAGAGCTGATCTGGGAGGCGGATGCGCGTGGAATGACGGTCGAGGCAGTGGTGGACGAATACATATCACAGACGCCATTGGGCCGGATGGAGACTCCAGAGGACGTGGCGCGGGTGGTTGCCTATCTTGCCTCGGACGATGCGGAATTCCTGACCGGCGCCGCCATCGATATTACCGGGGGCGCCCATCTGTAGGAACCGGTTCAACGTACGGCGCGCAAGCGCGGTTCTGGTATTTCCGGTTCGTCGAGTTTGATCCAGCCGTGGCGCAGCGCGCAGATGACGGCCTGGGTGCGATCGTTGACGGCCAGTTTGCGCAAGATCGACGTAATGTGATTCTTCACCGTCTGGTCGGAGATGCGCAACTGGTAGGCGATCTCCTTGTTGCTGTTGCCCTGGGCGACATAGTCGAGGATCTCGATCTCGCGGCGCGTCAGCGGCGAAAAGACGCCACCGACCGATTCATCCAGAACGGAGAGCTCCTGGAACTGATGGAGTACGCGGGACGCGACATGGGGCCGGGAGAGAACGCTCTCATTGATCAGGTATTCGCCCGACGCCACCTTGCGCAACACGTGGATCAATGCGTCCACTTCGATATCTTTGGAGATATAGGCGGCCGCCCCGGACCGAATTGCCTGGAAGAGCTGCTCGTCATCTTCCGTTCTGGTCATCAGCACCACCAGCATCTGCGGATGGCGGCGTTTCAGTTGTCTCGTCAGTTCGAGGGAATCGTCGCCCCGGAGCTGCGCATCGACGAGCACCAGCTCGGGTAGAGCAGAATCGGCGATCTCGAAGGTGGCGCTGGCCGTGGTCGCTTCACCCACCACCTGCAAATCCGGATAGGATTCGAGACCGCTGCGAATTCCCACCCGGAAGAGCGGGTGGTCATCGACGATCAGAATGCGGGTGCCCGGCACGACAGCTCCTCCCCAGCCAACGGATAGAACGCCCATGCTGCTGCATGCATGGTGCAGTATACGTACTTTGTGTACGTACATGCAATTGATCGAAGGCAGGATAGCGCGGGGTCAGCGATACCGTCCGCGGAGATCGTTCCATTTCACGTGGAGGACATCGGAGATGTTCGTCAGCGTGTCCCCGACTGGATTGACCTTGCTGCGCTCTCCGAACGTCCAGGTGACTGGCGCCACCTCGATGCGCAACCCGAGTCTCCGGGCGACGACCAGCAATTCGACATCGAATGCGGTGACTTTTGGTTCCTGAAGTCCCCCTTGATCGCGATAGAGACGCAATCTTGGCAGGATCTCGTCCCGGGCGTGCGCGGTAAAGAGCTTGAATCCGCATTGGGTGTCGTGAATGCCCGGGAGCAGCAGCATTCGCACCAGCGCGTTGAATGCACGGCCCATGAAATGGCGGAATGCCGGCTCGCCGATACGGGCGGCTGTCGCGCCTTCGCGGGAGCCAATGACGATGTCCGCCCCCCGTTCGATCGAATGACGGAAGGATGCGAGATAGGTGATCGGCGTTGCGAGATCCGCATCCGCGAAGAGGATCAACTGGCCGGATGCATGTTCGAGTCCATGGAGCACGGCAGCGGCTTTGCCGCCATGCGGGATCGATTGCACCGACAGGTTCGGATACCTGGACATGATTCGCCTGGCAACGGCGGCGGTGTCGTCGGTGCTGCCGTCGTCCACCAGCAGCACATCGGATCGATATGGCTGATCCGCGAGATAGTCGAGCACGGTTCGCAACGACTGCTCGATGCGAAACGATTCGTTGTAGGCAGGTATGATCACCGTTTGCGAAGCGAGGGTTGTGATGGCTGTCGTGTTCCTTCGATCCCGCATGGTGGAAGACTGGATCAGGCAGCAAGCGACCCGCCAGGAAAGAGCACCCGGTCGGGAATGCTAGCATAGGGCGCTGGGTTTGCTTTTCGCCGGTAGAGGTGAGTGCTCGTGCTGGAGCTCGGTTCCCATGTATCGGCCAGTGGCGGTGTCGACAGGGCGATCGGACGCGCTGCTTTTCTGGAAATGACGGCGTTTCAGGTGTTCACCAAGAATGCCAACCAGTGGAAGGCGAAACCGCTCGACCCGATGGTGATCGAACGGTTCCGGGAAGGCATCGAGGCGAATCCGTCGATCAAAACGGTGGTGGCGCACGATTCTTATCTTATCAATCTGGCCTCGCCCGACGATGCCGCCTGGGAAAAGTCGATCGCGGCGCTGCAGTATGAGCTCGAACGTTGCGACCAGCTCGGCATTCCCTTTCTGGTCTCGCACCCCGGGGCCCATATGGGCTCCGGAGTGGACGCTGGCGCCGCCCGGGTCGCCGAGGCCATCAATATCATCTACGATCGCCATCCGCACGGAACCTGTTCGTTGTCGATCGAGACGACTGCCGGGCAAGGCACCACGCTCGGTCGCACATTCGACGAGATTGCCCAGATCATCGAAGGCGTCGAAGACTCCTCGCGTATTTCCGTTTGCCTGGACACATGTCATGTGTTCGCCGCGGGATACGACCTGCGTACTGCTGAGGCCTATGCTGAGACCATGAATCGATTCGGGGAGATCATCGGATTCGATCGCCTGAGTGTGCTGCATCTCAACGATTCGATGAAGGAATTCGGTTCGTTCCGCGACCGGCATGCTCACATCGGGCAGGGCACGATCGGCGCCGCCGCTTTCGGCTTTTTGCTGCAGGATGAGCGGCTGAAGGGGCTGCCCGGCATTCTGGAAACGCCAAAGGACGACGATGTCACCCAGGACCGGATGAATCTGGAGATGCTGCGCAGCCTGATGTAATCGAATCGAGCGACCGGCCTGGCGCATGGCCGGTCGCCAACTCTGCGACGGCCGTATTCGGCTACTCGATGACGCGCTGGCTTTCGAGTCGATTGACCACCATCAGGCGCATTTCGGTCATATCCTCGATGGCGTAACGAATCCCTTCCCGGCTCAGACCAGACGATTTGACGCCACCATAGGGCATGTGATCGATGCGGTAGGTGGGAATGTCGTTGATGACGACTCCACCTGCTTCGATGTTCTCGAAGGCATACAACGCCCGTTCGAGGTTGTTGCTGAAGACACCGGCCTGCAATCCGAATTCGGAATCGTTCACGGCCGCAACAGCTTTGCCAAACGACGAAACCGGGAAAACCGTGACGAGGGGCGCGAATGCCTCGCGCGAGCAGACGAACGACTCGCGGGGCGCCCGCTCGATGATCGTGGGCTGCATGAACCGGCCATCGGCTTTTCCACCGGTGATCACCCGCGCACCGGAAGCGACCGCGTCTTCGATCCATTTCTGGCTGCGAGCGGCTGCTTTTTCGTCGATCATCGGCCCAAGATCGGTCTCGCGATCCATCGGGTCGCCGAGCTTGATGCGCTTCGTTTCTGCCACCAGTGCGTCCATGAAGGCGTCATAGACCGTTTCGTGCACGAACACGCGCTGAACGGAGATACAGACCTGGCCGGCATATGCGAATGCGCCGACGCGAATCCGCTGGGCAGCAAAGGCAATATCCGCATCCTCATCGACAATCACTCCCGCATTGCCGCCGAGTTCGAGCACGACCTTTTTCATACCGGCAGTGCGTTTCATCTTCCAGCCGACGTCGGGCGACCCGGTGAACGAAAGCAACTTGAATCGCTCGTCTTCCACCATCGCGTTGCCGACTTCCCGGTCCATGGGAAGCACGCTCAGGGAGCCCGGCTCGATCCCGATCTCGTCCAGCAGGCGAGCGACGTAGAGCATCACCAGCGGATCTTTGGTGGGCGGCTTGAGCACGATCGGATTTCCCGAGGCAATGGCCGGCGCCACTTTGTGAAGCGCGAGATTGAGTGGATAGTTGAAGGGCGAGATACCGGCTATCGGTCCGATCGGGAATCGCCGGACGATTCCGAACCGTCCCTTGGACGAGGGCAGCAGATCGAGCGGAATGACGTCTCCCTCGATGCGCGTGGCTTCCTCCGCGGCGATCTGAACCGTGAATACGCCCCGATCGGCTTCCACTTCGGCATCTCGAATCGGCTTGCCAGCTTCCCTCGCGATCAGGGACGCAATCTCATCGCGATGTTCGCCCAGCTTCGCCGCCAGTGCATCGAGAATCCGCACCCGCTCGAATGTCGGTTGCTTGCGCGTCGTCTCGAAGGCGCGTTGCGCCGCCAGGATCGATTGCTCCAACTGCTCTGTCGTTGCGAGCCAGGTGCGGCCGACCGGTTCGCCGTTATACGGATTGACGATCTCGATGGGGGAGTTGGACTCGACCCAACTTCCCGCCAGATACATTGGATACGCTTTGCTCATACCTGCTCGTCCTTTCAATGACAACGGCGGAGCATCTGGCTCCGCCGTTTCACGATCTCGAATTCGCTCGATCTTACTCGGCGGCGGCGTTCACCGGTGGTTCGAGGATGTCCTCACCCCACCAGGTGACCGTCTGGCCGCCAATGGTGGCAAGCTCGGTCTTGGTGTATACCAGCCCATCGCGATCCTGTACCGAGAGTTCGAATTCCTTGCTCATGGTGATCGCATCGACCGGACAGACCTGCGAGCAAAGTCCGCAGAACATGCACCGGCCCGCCTTGAGAATGAACTCTCCGAGCTCGCGGTCGCCCTCCTCCGATGGGATGACGTGCATTTCGAGACACGACGTCGGGCAGATGCGCGCGCACAACCCGCAGGCGACACACAATGCCTCGCCCGTGTCCGGATCGGTGCGGAGGGATGGCAAGCCACGGAATCGGGTTGCCATGTCGCGCTGCTCGTCCGGGTATTGAATGGTGAGTTTCGGCATCACGGATCGCTTGATCGTGACTCCAAAACCCTTGACTTCTTCGAGCATGAAAACAGCTCCTGTTGGCTAGTCCGCCGCCATGGAGACGAACGCTGGTGAAAAGGATGCGAGCCCATCCGGCCCAGGAATGAGAATCGATGTGCCCGAATCACTATAGGTCGGGACCGGAACATTCAGACCGTCCCGCTCCAACCGGGCGAAGGTGACGCCACCGTATTCGGGAACGATCGAACCGATCTCATCCATCACAGCCGCAATTGGCTGCCATTCGAGCGCATATCCCATGCGTTGCGCCAATTCGGCGAAGATGGCGCCCGTTGGGCGCGCCTCTCCGTACGCCGGAACGGCCGCGCGCACGCGCTGCACGGTGCGGTCAAAGCTCGTGAAGGTGCCATCGACTTCGAGCGAGAGCGCGCGCGGCAGCACCACATCGGCGATTTCGGCGATCGGTGAATCGGCGTAGGCGCCACCGAAGACCAGAAAATCGAGCTTCGGCAGCGCGGCGAGCAACTCGGGATTGTTCTCCGCTTCTTTGGCCAGGGTGCTTTCGATATAGAGTGCCTTGATCTCTCCAACCTCGATCGCGCCGGCGATCTCGTCCATTGCATAACCGGGTATCGTCGGTACCGTTGCCTCCCAGCTCTGCTCGATTTCCGCGCGGGCCGCATCGTCCGCGATCGCTCGTCCACCGGGCAGATAGAAGGGATGGGCGCCCATATCGGTGGTGCCCTGGTAGTTGGCCGGCCCGCGCGGCGTCGCCACACCGCCTCCTTCGCGACCGAAATTGCCGGTCAGGAGTGCGAGATCGTTGCAGAGATCGGTGATCTCGGTCGCATTGTCGAATGCATCGCTGGTGATTTGCGATCCGATATGCGCGGCAGTATTGAAAATCACAGAAGACGGATAGCCATTGTCGGACGTCTTGTCGAGCCCAGCGCCGCCGGTCGCATAGAGCACGGCAGCGGCCTGGATCTTGTCGCCGCCCACGCCTGTGGAGCGCGATACGCGATCCAGATCGTAGTCGGCCAACGATTCGATAAGACGCCCGCGTTCCTTGGCGCTGACGGAGGGAGCGGTCAGTTTCAGGTCGATGATCTGGCGCGCGATTCCCTTCAGCAGCGTGCTGGTCGTTCCCTCATTGGGGCGCAACCACAACTCGGCGCGCCAGGCCAGCGGATAGTCATCTTGCGAAATAACGACCACCTTGGCTTCGCGATAATGGATTGCGTGGTAGAGCCAATACGAAGCAACCGGCGTCGTTTGGCCGATATTCGGTCCGACCACCATGGCCATATTCACCGCGGTGAACATCTCTTCGTTGTTGTTCGTGCTGCTCACATCGCGCCCGAGCGCAGCCCGGACCGATCGTTCGACCGCGACCTGGTTCGGCGTCAGCAAGCGATCGATATTGTTCGTGCCCATGACGGTTCGCACGAATTTCTGGGCCAGATAGGCATCTTCGTTGGTGTCATCGGGCGAGATGAGGGCGGCGAACTGATTGCCCTTGTAGTTCTGAAGGGTGGCCGCAATCGAATCGAGGGCGTCGTTCCAGGTCACTTCATAGCCGAAGGTTCCGGGTTGATTGATGCGGGGATAGCGCAACCGATCGGGGGATTGCTGCAACTCGTGCCCCCACTTGCCTTTTTCGCAAAGATAGCCATGATTGGTGCCGCGTTCCCAGAGATTTGTGGCCCGGCGAACGACGCCCTTGTTGGATTCGACATTGATGGTGCAACCGTTGTCGCAGAATCCGCAGATCGTCTCTGTGGTATCCAGCTCCCACGGATGATGTGCGAAATGCCGGTCGGTCAGGGCGCCGACGGGGCAGACCGCAATACACATCCCGCAATTGGTGCAGAGCGTGTCTTTCAATTCCAGTCCGAACGAAGGACTGATGGTGGCCTCGGCGCCGCGATAGGTGTCTTCGATAGCCGTGACGCCGATCATCTCGTCGCAGACGCGGGTACAGCGGTTGCACATGATGCAGCGATCCCATTTGTAGTCGATGGTATCGCTGAAATGGACGTACGGCTGCGCGAGCTTCGGCCGCCGGTAGGGATTCGTGTTGAGGTTTGCCAGATAGGTATTGTCTTGCAGGTAACACTCGCCCGATTTGTCGCAGGTCGGGCAATCGAGCGCGTGATCGATCAGGTACATCTGCAAGAGGAATTGACGCGCGTCCTCGACCGGTTCGGAATGGGTCAGCACTTCCATCCCTTCGCCGAGCGGCGCTGAGCAGGACGTGTCGAGACCTCCGCGTTTCCCGAGGATCTCGACCGTGCACATCCGGCATGAGCCCCAGGGTCGCAACAATGGCTGGTAGCAGAGATTGGGTATCTCGATACCGGCCGATCGCGCGGCTTCGAGAATTGTGGTCCCAGCCGGAACGGTCACATCCAGACCGTTGATCTTTCCCGTGACCATCTTGGTTTCAGCTCGGGTCGCCATCCGCTCGATTCCGCCTCGATTTCTCTCGAACGATTGCCGCGAAAAACGATCGGCAATCGGCCCGAATGCTCGGTTGTCTCTCCGGTTGAAGACGGGTATAAACCGCCCGGAAAGGCCAGTCCATTTACCGGCGATTCTACCATAGAGGCCCCACCGCTCCGGTCACGGCGCGGCCGGTCGGGCGGTGCCCACATGCTAAAATGCTGGCCGTTTCCAGGCGTATCGGTCGAAACACCGGGAGTGGATAGAGGAATTGGCTGAAACTGGTATCGATCTCGAATTTCGCACAGTCATCGGCCTGGAAGTCCATGCGCAGGTGCTGACGCAGAGCAAGATGTTCTGCCGCTGTTCCGCCGATTATGCGTCCGCAATCCCGAATACCCACGTTTGCCCAGTTTGTATGGGGCTGCCTGGAGCGCTGCCGGTCATCAACCGCGCCGCCATCGAATCGGTGATTCGGACTGGACTGGCGCTCGGGTGCGCGATTCCATCGTTCAGCAAATTCGACCGCAAGAACTATTTCTACCCCGATTTGCCCAAGGGATATCAGGTTTCGCAATACGATCATCCGCTCTGTATCGATGGGACTCTGACATTCATCTCGGACGGAGTCGAGAGAACCGCCGGGATCACCCGGGTCCATATGGAAGAGGACACCGGCCGGTTACTTCATCGCGAAGATGCGGGAGAGAACGTCTCCCTGGTCGATCTCAATCGTTCCGGCGTGCCCTTGATGGAAATCGTTGGGGAGCCCGATCTGACCAGCCCGGCCGAGGCGCGCGATTATTTGATCGCCCTGCGGCAAATCCTCCGGTATATCGGTGCATCGACCGGGAATATGGAGGAGGGCGCATTCCGTTGCGATGCCAACATCTCGACCCGCAGTGTGGATGGCTCAGTCATCGGCGATAAGGTCGAGATCAAAAACATGAACTCGTTTCGCGCGGTCGAGCGAGCGCTGATCTATGAGGAAGAACGCCAGCGCGCTGTTCTGACCCGCGGGGGTGCCATCTCCCAGGAGACCCGCGGTTGGGTCGAAGCCCGGGGCGAAACAGTCAGCCAGCGCACCAAGGAGTCGGCGCACGACTATCGCTATTTTCCGGAGCCTGATCTGCCGCCATTGACCATCGAAGCAGCGTTCGTCGATTCGTTGCGGAGCGCGCTGCCGGAACTGCCTCGCGCGCGCCGGTCCCGCTTCATCGAGCGCTATCGACTGGGGCCCGCTGAATCGGAGTTGTTGACCCTCGAACGAGAAACGGCCGACTATTTCGAATCAGCGTTGGCTGGCGCCGCCGGGCAAGACCGTCCGAAGCAGGTTTCCAATTGGCTTTTGAATGACGTTTTCGGTCTGCAACGCGAGCGGGGAATGCGTTTCGACCAGTTTCCAATCGAGGCTTCGCAACTCAGCGGGCTGATCGACCTGGTCGATTCTGGGGATCTCACCGGGCGGGGAGCCAAGGATTTGCTGGCTGGCATCCGACCGGGTGAAGCCGTTCGCGCGGCGGCCGAACGGCTCGATCTTATTTCAGTTGGTGATAGAGCCGTGATTCGCGACGTGGCTCTTGGCATAATAGCCGCGAATCCAACCGTGGTTGCCGATTATCGGGGTGGTAAGAAGGCGGCGATTGGGCGTCTCATGGGAGAGACGATCCGAGCGACGGGTGGCAAGGGGCAACCCGAGGCGGTACGTGCTGTCCTCGAAGAACTCCTGGCCGAATGAGCCCGCGCCGGTCCGGGTAGAATGGGCTACCCGATTCGGTATTCGACCATGATGAAACGGGGAGAAGATGTCCGTAGATCTAGCGCCCGCGCGGGCCCACCAGACGACGACCGATCTCTACCAATCCGCGGTGCGGCAACTCGACACAGCCGCCGACATTCTCGAGCTCGAAGATGGGATGCGCCAAATCCTGTCGCATTGCCAGCGAGAACTCACGATCAATTTCCCGGTAGAGATGGACGACGGGTCGGTACGGGTGCTGACAGGCTATCGGGTTCATCACAATAGCAATCCAGGACCAACGAAGGGCGGCATTCGCTATCACCCCTTGGTGAATCTGTCCGAAGTCAAAGCTCTGGCAATGTGGATGACCTGGAAATGCGCGGTCATGGGACTTCCCTATGGTGGCGCCAAAGGTGGCGTCTCCGTCAATCCGAAAGTTCTTTCCCAAAACGAGCTCCAAAATCTGACGCGGCGGTACACGACGGAAATCCAGTCGTTCATCGGTCCGAGTCGTGACATTCCGGCTCCCGACGTGAATACCAATCCGCAGATCATGGCGTGGATTCTCGATACCTATTCGATGAATACCGGTCATGCGGATCCCAGTATCGTCACCGGCAAACCGCTCGCGCTCGGCGGGTCGCCCGGCCGCACCGAGGCAACGGGATACGGTTGTATCTACGTGGCCGAGGAAGCGGCGAAGGTCATCGGACTCCAGTTCGAGGGGGCGACCATCGCGGTCCAGGGTTTCGGCAATGTCGGGAGTATCGCCGCCGAATTCGCGGTTCGGCGAGGCGGCAAAGTTGTTGCGGTCAGCAACGTTCAAGGTGGACTCTACAACCCGAATGGACTCGATATCGAGGCAGTGATCGCGCATTGCGCGGCGAAACGGCGTCTGGTCGATTTCCCGGATGCCGAGGTTCTGACAAATGAGGAGCTGCTCGAGCTTCCCTGCGATATCCTGATTCCCGCCGCATTGGAGAATCAGATCACCGCCGAGAACGCGCCGCGCATCAAGGCCCGGCTGATCGTCGAAGGCGCGAATGGCCCCACCACCCCGGATGCCGATTCGATCCTTCACGATCGAGGGATCACGGTGATTCCCGACATCCTCGCGAACGCCGGTGGCGTCACGGTTTCCTATTTCGAATGGGTACAGGGCATGCAGCGGTTCACCTGGACGCTCGACGAGGTCAACACGCGCCTCCGCGCCACGATGCAGCAGTCGTTCGGGAAGGTTCATGACCGCTCCAGCAGCCTCGGTGTGGATATGCGCACGGGCGCGCTCTGCGTGGCCGTCGAGCGTGTCGCCGAGATCACCCGGCTGCGTGGAATCTATCCATAGATCGGGATCGAATTTTCGAAACGAAAAGGGGGCGCCGGTCGATACCTGGCGCCCCTCTTCGTTTTCGGCGCGGCGTCGGTGACCGGGGAAGCCGGCTCATACGAAATCCGGATGATGACTGAGGGGTAGTAGCCCAGCGTTTCAACGGTGGGATGGCGCCGAACCGCTGGTGGATATCCCACAGTGTCCAAGCGGATTCCGTATTATCCCGCTCGCGCGACCATTTCACGAAGTCGAGGTTCGGCCGAGCGATGGGCGATCGCGATGAGGTCGTCGCCTTCCGCGATGGTCGTGGACGGTTGGGGAACGATCAGCTTGCCGGAGCGGATGACCGCGGCAATGATGCAGTTCTCGGGCAACCGGAGACTGCCGATCTGCTGGCCCGCGATTCTGGAACCAGCAACCACCTTGGCATCGACGATGCCAAGATCGACATCGATCAGATTGAGCAGATGAATGAACGGTTGAGCGGGAATGGCCTGCTCGATCAGGTTGAGAATGTAGTCCGTCTGGCTGACCGTGATATCCACCCCGAGCATACGGAAGAGCTGCTCGTTCTTGGGGTTGTTCACCCGGGCGATCGTGCGGCCGACATGGAACTTGGTTTTGGCAACCTGGCATATGACCAGATTGTCCTCATCCTCGCCGGTGACAGCAATGACCACATCGGCTCGCGCCGCGCCGGCCTGGGAAAGGATCGCGGCTTCCGCGCCGTCCCCGGCCACGACCACCGCGCCGAATTGTTCGATGAAGAGCTCGGTCTTCTCCGGATCTTTTTCGATCAGGAGCACCTCATGGCCTTCGGACAAGAGCATCTTGGTCAGGTAATACCCGACCTTGCCGCCACCCACGATGATGATGTACATGCTCAGGACTCCAGCGGCAGTGCAGACATGGTCGACGCCGACATAACCGAATCGAGAATCTGGGCCGAGATCACGGTCGTCGGGCATACGGTCGTCAGGCCGAGCCGCCGGTAGGTGTCCTCGCGCACCGGATCGTAGATCCGGCAGATGACTTCCGGCACCGAGAAGACATTCCGGGCGACCTGAGCGGCCATGATGTTTCGATTGTCGCCGTTGGTCACAGCAACGAATGCGGCCGCGTCGTCGATGCCGGCGCGGCGAAGCACATCCTCGTCGATCCCGGTGCCGATCAGCGTACGTCCCCGGAACTCATCCGGGAGTCGCCTGAATGCGCGGGAATTGATGTCGATGACAGTCACCTGGTGGCCATTATGATCGAGCACCGCCGCAACGCGCGCGCCGACCCGGCCGCAGCCCATGATTATTACCTTCAACCGTCCAGGGCCTCCTGAAGCGGCAAATCGCTTGCCGAGCGAATCAGTATCACATCACAGGGCGCGTTTCTGATGACATAGGCGGCTGCGTCGCCCGTGACAGGTTTACCGTACTTGATCGAGATGCGAGTCGCCATAAGGATCACATCGGCATTCTGCTCGATTGCCTCGTCCACGATCGCCGCGCCGGCCGAGCGCGCTTGCAAGAGGTCCGTGGAAATGAGCTCGCTGGACGCCGGAAGTCGCTGGCGGGTCAGGTGTTCGGCCCGCGCCAGGACATCCTCGCCCCGCGCTACGGCTTCGGGGAGCTCGGCATCGAGCGGCATGGCCTGCTGCACTTCTACGACGTAGACGAGCGTGATGCTGGTCGGATGGCGTTGGGCCAATTCACCGACGAGATCGATCGCACGGTCGTCCTCTGATCCGCCTGAAACCGGAATGACGATCCGGTGATAGTGCATTGGCATGCTGAGCTGTCGTAATCCTTCCGAGCGGATCGATCCATCAATGGCAAACGGCGAAGAGTATGTATCGAACCCTGGAAGTCCGCAACCGGCCCCGAGCGAGCGCTATCGCCCCCGATCGAGACGGCTTGCAAGCTCGATTGGAAGACCGGCAGTGCGGATCGCCCGTTGCGCGGCCCCGATGTCATACGCTCGACGAAGCCAGGTCACGGTTTGGGCGTCGGTATCCAACAGCAGGCTCGACGCTCTGGAATCGCCATCACGCGGTTGCCCGACACTACCCGGATTCACCAGACTGCGCGTTCCGGCCAGCGACCAGGGAACCCCCGGATCGATCCGGCGCAAAACCGGACCGCTTCCAGAGACGATCTGCGCCAGCATCGGTACATGCGTATGACCGCAGAAGACGTGCCGGGCGGCAACCGACCCGAGTGCGTTCACCGCGTCGTCGAGGGTTTGCACATAATCCCGGGCGGGATCGTCGGGACTGCCATGCACGAGGTAGACGTCGCCGACCGTGGCCGAGGTGAAGCTGGAACGGATGCGAAATCGGTTTTCCTCGGTCAGTTGCATCGATGTCCAGCCCGCGGCTTGGGCGGCGTACATATTGAACCAACCGATCGGCAGGAGACCGACGGCCGCCAGGTCGTGATTGCCCACCAGAGCCGGGTCGGCTCCCGCTGCCGCAAGCAGATCGAGACACTCGTTTGGGTTCGCGCCATAGCCCACCGTATCGCCCAGATTCCAGAGCGCGTCGTGGTCGGGCGCGGAGTCCAGCACTGCCCGCAGTGCTGGGAGATTGCCATGGACATCCGATACGACGAGAATCCTCATGCGGGCACCGGCAGCTTCTTTGCTCGCTCCAGATAGATCAGCAACGCGCCAATGTCCGAGGGGGTGACACCGGCCAATCGACTCGCCTCGCCAATGGTCCGCGGTTGGTGACGATTCAATTTCAAAGACGCTTCGATGCGCATCCCCGGGATCGCGTCATAGACGATCGGCGATGGCAGCGAACGGTCGTGCAGGGCCGCATGTCTGGCGGCCTCCCGCGATTCTCGTTCGAGAAAAGCGCCATAACGGACTTCCGATTCGATCCGGCCTGAGTCGATTCGATCTGGTCCCGGCAATGTGTGGCCAAGCGCGGACATTGCGCTGGCGACATTGGCGTAGTGGATGCCGGGCCGCCGGAGAATATCAGCAGCCGAAATCGGCTTGCTTACCGGGTCGAGCCCATGCGCTTTCAGCACGGCATCGTGATCGGCTCGCGGCAGCACGACGGTCTCGTGCAACGCCCGAATCGTTCGATCGATAGCGGATCGTTCCGATCGAGCGTTCTCCAGTGCTTCCGCGTCGATGAGACCATGGTCGTATGCGATCGCGGAGAGGCGGTCCCTGGCCGTATCCGGTCGCAGGAGCAAACGATATTCGCACCGTGAGGTGAGCATTCGATATGGTTCGTCGAACGGGCGAGATGCAAGATCGTCGACCATGACACCGATATACGCCTGGCTCCGACCGAGCACGACTTGTTGCTCTCCCCGAACGAACGCCGCGGCGTTCATACCGGCCAGAATCCCTTGGCCGGCTGCCTCTTCGTATCCCGACGTGCCGTTGATCTGGCCGGCCAGGAAAAGTCCTTGCATCCGCCGGGATTCCAACGAGGTGGAGATCTCGCTGGGGTCGACCGCATCGTATTCGACGGCGTAGCCGAAGCGGGTCAGCCGTGCCCGCGCCAGGCCGGGAATCGTGCGAATGGCTGCTTCCTGGATTTCGGGGGGCAGGCTGGTGCTCATACCCTGGACGTAGTATTCGCTGGTACGCCAGCCTTCCGGTTCCAGAAAAACCGGATGGCTTTCCTTCTCGGAAAACCGGGCGACCTTGTCCTCGATCGACGGGCAATAGCGGGGACCGATTCCGTCGATCGAACCGTTGAACATGGGAGCGCGATGCAGATTGGCCCGGATGAGCGCATGCGTGGCCGGATTCGTTGCCGTCTTGAGACATGCGAGCTGCGGTCGCCAGCCGGTTCCTGAATCGACATGGAGCGGAAGCGGCGGAAGCGCCAATGGCGTCAACTGGCCGAGCGATCCGGCGCGGCTCAGCCAGACCGGTTCGTCGCTGCCATCCTGGCGTTCGCACGCGGTGAAATCGAGGGTCGATCCGTCGACTCTGGGCGGCGTGCCGGTCTTCAGTCGGCGCAGCTGGAAACCGAGCTGGTGCAGCCCCTGGCCGAGCGCGGAATCGGCCCGGTCGCCGGCACGAGCGCCGGGGGTTCGCGATTCTCCGGAAATCAGCGCGGCTCGTAGAAATGTCCCGGCGGTGATGATGACGGCCGTCGCGGGAATCGTGCCACTCGACCGGCAGACGACGCCGGTAATCTCATCGTTCGACCCGATCGCCAGAGCAGTCGCTTCGTCCTGCAGGATCGAGAGATTTACCTGGTTCTCCAGCGCTTCTTTCATTGCCAGCGCGTAGAGTCCCTTGTCCTGTTGGGAGCGAACAGCCTGAACGGCTGGGCCTTTGCTGGTATTGAGGGTGCGAGCATGAAGCGCGGTCCGATCGGCAGCGCGCGCCATTTCGCCGCCCATGGCATCGATCTCGGCCACGATGTGCGATTTCCCCGGACCGCCGATCGACGGGTTGCAGGGCAGATAGCCGATTCGATCCAGATTGGGGGTGATGACCAGCGTCTGGCAACCGGCGCGGGCCGCGGCGAGCCCGGCTTCGCAACCGGCATGGCCGGCCCCGATCACCACGACATCGTACCTATTGGTCTTGTCGATATCGAGCATCATCTCTTCTATGAATCCTGGGGTCTCAACGCCTGGAATGGTTGCCGATCATTGTCATGAAACCATTGACCCATGACAATGATCGAATGATTTAGTAGGTTTAGCATGGATCGGTCGCAAGGCCGGTCTGATTCGTGGAACCCAGCGTTCAGGTTCCCAACCGAAAGGTTTTCGACGATGAGCAACGATTTCGAAACACGCCTCCGAAATGCGGTCGAGAAGGCAAAACCGCTGATCGAGACGATCGTGGCCGACCTGGAGCGCGAGGCAAACCTGATCAAGGAACGCGACCTCGATCCACGCAAACTGGCCGACGAACCCAAAGTGCAGGAAGCGCGTTCCGCCGCGGTCGAGACGTTGGAGCATCTGACGGCATTCGCCAAATCGCTCGATTCGCTGGCAAAGCAGTACGCATCCGATGTCGAAAAGAAAATCGATGTCGATGCGCTCAAAGAACATATCGCGGCAGCGCCAGATGCGGCGCGCGCCCGGGTCGAGTCCTCCCATGCGCGCGATCTTGGTGACCGCATCAAGGCAAGCGGCGAGGATGCGAAGGCGAAACTCGAAGCGTCCGCCCATGAGCAGCGCGAACGGATGGACGATGCAACGCACAAGGGCAAGGAACAACTTTCTTCAGCCGCGCATAAGGGCAAGGACGGCACGAGCGAAATGTTGGCCGCGCTGGGATGGGCAGCGGCGGCTGGCACGGTCATCTACGTGGTGTTCATGGACGAGAAACGCAGAAACCAGGCGAAGTCGGTAGCCAAGGCAACCTGCAACGGGCTGTTGGCCATCGTGAATAGCGGTGGCAAGCGGTCCTGACCAAGCGTGATGGCGGCGGGAGACGATTCCGCCGCCATTCCGCGATTCGAGTTCATATCTCAAGCGGCGCGGGTCTTCACGCGGCCGTGGCAATGCTTGTATTTCTTGCCGCTTCCGCATGGACACGGCGCGTTGGCGCCCACTTTCTTCCGGGTGGCTTGCTGCGGTTTGGCTTCCTCATCGGTGCGGTTGACCGTGGTCGATTCTTCGGTGATCCGAGTCTGGACCGGTTGTTCCGCGATTGCCGGTTTGACCCGGAAGATCGTGTGGACCGTGTCGTGCCGGATGTGATCGGTCAATTGCCCGAACATCCGGTAGCCTTCGGTCTTGTAGACGACCAGCGGATCGCGCTGTCCATACGCCTGGAGACCGACCCCCTCGCGTAATTCATCCATCGCGGTGAGGTGTTCGACCCAGAGGCGGTCGATGACGCTCAGCAGCACATGACGTTCGACTTGGCGCATCGTTTCCGCGCCGAAGCGGTCTTCGACTTCCTGATAGGCCTCGTCGGCGTCTTCCTGCAACAACTCCAGCATGTCATCCTGGGACAAGCCTGAGAGCTCCTCGACCGCCACGCGTTCGGTATCTGGTTCGAGCGGGAAGAGGGCGTTGTATTCACGGGCGATTGCCTCGTAGTCGACTTCGCCATTTTTCTGGCTGGTATTGCGGGCGACGATGGTTTCTAGTTCTTCTGTCACCAGCTCGTCCATCTTGTCCGACATGTCGTCGCCCGCGACAATGCGGCCCCGGTCCGCATAGATGACTTCTCGATGCCGGTTCATGACATCATCGTACTGAACGACATGGCGGCGGATGTCAGAGTTGTGGCCCTCGACCTTGGTCTGGGCGCTCTCGATCGACTTCGAGATGATGCCGTGCTCGATCGGCGTTTCATCGTCCATGCCGAGCTTGCCCATGAGACCGCGAACCCGGTCGGTTCCGAATCGGCGCATGAGCTCGTCGTCGAGCGAAAGATAGAACCGGGTCGAACCGGGGTCACCCTGCCGGCCGGCGCGACCGCGGAGCTGGTTGTCGATACGCCGGGCCTCATGCCGTTCGGTGCCGACGATATGCAATCCACCTGCCTCGGACACGCCGGGTCCAAGGATGATGTCGGTACCACGACCGGCCATGTTCGTGGCGATCGTGACGACTCCGGGTTGCCCGGCTCCGGACACGATGGCGGCTTCTCGCTCGTGTTGCTTGGCGTTGAGCACGTCGTGCGGAATACCCCGCTGGGTGAGCATGAGACTCAATCGCTCGGACGCCTCGATCGAAACCGTGCCGACCAGAACCGGTCGCCCAGCTTCGCGCATCTCCTCGATTTCGTCGATCACCGCATTGAATTTGGCGGTTTCCGAGTTGTAGACGAGGTCGGCATAGTCATCGCGGATCATCGGCCGGTTGGTCGGAATGACGACGACCGGAAGGTTGTAGATCCGCAGAAACTCTTCTTCTTCCGTTTCGGCCGTCCCGGTCATGCCAGCCAGCTTGCTGTACATGCGGAAGTAGTTCTGGAAGGTGATTGTCGCCATCGTGACATTCTGGCGTTGCACGCGCACGCCTTCCTTGGCCTCGATCGCCTGATGGAGGCCTTCGCTGTATCGACGGCCGACCATCATGCGGCCGGTGAACTCATCGACGATGATGACCTCGCCATCGCGGACGATATAGTCCTTGTCCAGATGGAAGATCGCTTCCGCCTTGAGCGCCTGTTCGAGGTAGTGGGTCAGCTCGATATAGCGATCGTCGTAGATACTTTCCCCCTCGGGAATCCCGACCAGTTGCTCCACCCGATCGACTCCCTCCTCGGTCAGCGAGGCGGTTTTGTGTTTCGCATCGACCTCGTAATGGAGTTCCGGGCGCAATTGCCGGACGATCTGGGCGAACTGGTAGTACTTGTCCGTTGCCCGTTCGGCCTGCCCGGAGATGATGAGTGGAGTCCGCGCTTCGTCGATGAGGATATTGTCGACCTCGTCGACGATGGCGAAATTCAGTCCGCGCTGCACCTGTTGCTGGGCGGTGACGACCATGTTGTCGCGCAGATAGTCGAAACCGAATTCGTTGTTGGTGCCATAGGTAATATCGGCGGCATACGCTTCCCGCCGTTCGACCGGCCGCAGGAATTCGAGCCGGGGGTCGGGTGATTCCCAATCGGCATCGAAAACGAACGCCTGGTCGTGCTGGATACAGCCGATGCTCAGACCAAGCCGGTTGTAAACGCGGCCCATCCACTGGGTGTCGCGGCGGGCGAGATAGTCGTTGACCGTGATGACGTGGACGCCCTCGCCGGTCAGCGCGTTGAGCGCCACTGCCGAAGTGGCTGTCAGCGTCTTGCCTTCACCGGTGCGCATTTCGGCGATCTTGCCCTGATGCAAGACCATGCCGCCCATCAGCTGGACATCGAAATGGCGCTGGCCCAGACTGCGCCGGGCCACTTCACGGACGGATGCAAAGACTTCTGGCAGGAGATCGTCCAGTTCTTCCCCCGCCTCGTATCGCGCCCGGTAGACGAGCCGGAATTGCTGGAATTCTTCGTCGGAGGCCTCCAGCATCCGCGGTTCGAGCGCGTTGATCTCGTCGACAATGGGATAGAGTTTGCTGAGATTCTTGTCCTGGGTCGAGCCAAATACTTTTTTCAGGAGTGATCGCATCGAAATTCGTGCCTTTAGTGTGGGTCTCGTTCGTAAACATGCATGAGCGGCGCTGCAATCGTCGCGCCCGACAGTATAGCGTCGTGCGCTATTTGGCCGGATTCACTGACCGAGGACGGCTCGAATGGATCGATGGATGAACCGCGAAGACGAAGAACAACAACATCCGGTGCGATTCAACGAACAGGTTTTTCGCATCGTCCGGGAGGTTCCGCCGGGTCGCGTAACCACCTATGGCGATATCGCCCGGTTTCTGGGCGACCCCAGGGGAGCTCGTCAGGTCGGATGGGCAATCGCCGGATCACCGCCGGGAACCGACGCGCCGTTCCACCGGGTCGTGAATCGGGACGGGTTTCTCAGTGGCGGCTGGGCGTTCGGGCATCCGGAGGTGATGAAACAACGGCTCCTGGCCGAGGGCGTCCGGTTCGTCGACGAGTTCACCGTCGACATGCGTCGCTGTCATTGGATTCCGGACGGCGACTCAGCCGCCGCCGACGAAATGGACGATCTCGAGCAGATCTCCCTCTTCGATGAAGGTCTCCGGAAAGGCAAGGCGTTTGACGATGTGGCCGTTGCGCTCGACGACGACGAGGCGTTCGTGGAGTTCGCGCCCAGCGAGAAAATCCGAAATCGTCGATCCCGCGGGTAATTCGGTAGGTTTTCCATTGATGGTGGCCGAGATCGTCGGCCGGGCTGCCTGTGTCATAGTGGGCTCCAATGCCAGTCGGTAGGTGAGAACCTGCTCTCGGATCGTCGCGATCGATGTGAACGGACTCATGACCGCCACGCCCGCCACTCCAGTTTCGAGGATGGGCGCAATTCTTTCCGGGGTAATCCCGCCTATCGCCAAAACTGGCGCCGGCGCTGCTTCGACAATGCGTGCCAACCCATCGAGGCCGATCGGCGGCTTGCCCGGTTTGGACGCAGTTGCGAAGACATGACCGGCGATCAGATAGCTGGCGCCACCGGAAACTCCGGCCGATTCGACCGAATGCACCGAACGACCGACCAACGCATCCGAGCCAAGGAGCCGGCGAGCAGCGGCGATGGACGGACCGGATTCGGGTAGATGCACGCCGGTATTCATTTTTCTCGCGAGCTCGATGTCCCTGTTGATCACGATGCCCGTTTCAGAATCGGAAACAACGGTCAGCGCTCGCACCAGCAATTCGAGCGGCAAGCGCGCCAGCCCCGGTTCGCGAATCTGGATCAGGTCGATCCCGGCGCCAGCGGCGGCCCCGGCGAGTTCGGGTAAGGTGGCGTCCGACCTGATCCGGTCGGTCACCCACATCAATACCGGCCTATCGAAATGCGCCATCGATAGCTTCTCGGAGCGCGGCCGCGGCGGCGCGGGGATCGGCCGCTTTCGCGATCGAGCTCATGACGGCCACGCCGACCGCCCCCGCTCGAATCACCGCGGCCGCATTTTCGGCGTCGATACCGCCGATTCCTACAGTGGGCAATTCCGCAATCGTCGCGCGGCGTTTCAACAAACCCAAACCAATGGCCGGACCGGCATCCGACTTGGAACCGGTGCCGAAAACCGGACCGACACCCAAATAGTCGGCGCCTTCGATACGAGCCGAACGAGCGCCCATGTCGGTATCCGGGGAAAAACCGATCCAGAATTCGGGTCCGGCAAGCCGCCGGGCGGCCGGGGCGGGCAAATCGTCTACTCCCAGATGCACACCATCCGCCCCGGCGGCGAGCGCCAGGTCGATCCGGTCATTCAGGATGAGCGCTGCATCGTGATCCCGGCAGAGTTCTCGCAGCCGCTCAGCGGTACGGAGAATCTCCAGATCGGTCGCGGCTTTTTCACGAAGCTGAACCGCGGTCACTCCCCCGAGCAGCGCGGCTTCGACCGTTTCCAACAGTCCATGCGGCGCGTCATGCGATCCGATGACGAGATAGAGCCGCAAGCAGTCTACGAGCGAGAGATTCTTCACAAGCGCGCGCCAACGACTCCTTCGAGCGGGCTGCTGGCCGACGCGTACGCTTTCCGGGGAATGCGGCCGGCCAGATATGCCTTGCGCCCGGCCGACACCCCTTCGGCAATCGCCGAGGCCATCAACGCCGGATTTGCCGCGAGCGCCACCGCCGAATTGACGAGAACCGCGTCGGCGCCCGCTTCCATTGCCTGAGCGGCATCCGAGGGTACGCCGATACCGGCATCGACGACGACCGGCACCTCGGCTTGTTCGATGATGATCCGAATCGCCTCGATGTTGACCAGACCCTGTCCGGATCCGATCGGCGAACCGAGCGGCATGACCGTGGCCGTACCTAGTTCCTGCAACCGCTGGGCCAGGATCGGATCGGCCCCGATATAGGGGAGCACGGTGAATCCCTCGGCGACCAGCACTTTGCATGCCTCGTACGTTCCGATCGGATCGGGGAGGAGGTATTTGGGATCGGGAATGACCTCCAGTTTCACCCAGTCGGAAAGTTCCAGCGCGCGCGCCATGCGTGCGACCCGGATCGCTTCCTCCGCCGTCTGGCAGCCAGCGGTGTTGGGCAGAATCGTGTACGTTTTCCAGTCGACATCCTCGAGGATCGACCGGCTCTTCGGATCATCGAAGTCGATTCGGCGCAGGGCGACCGTGATGATCTCCGAACCGGCGGCGGCGAATGCGCCATTCATCTCTTCGGAATTCCGGTATTTGCCGGTGCCAAGCATGAGTCGGCTGCCAAAGCTTTTGCCAGCGATCGTCAGTTGTTCGTTGCGGTCGAGCGTGCCATTGGATGGAAACGACATCGTACGCTCCCTCTAGTGATGCGAGCCGATTGGCTCGAGTGCGAAAAGATGGTTGACAGGGGAATGACCGCCACCGACCCGGTAGCTGGAGCGAAGCGCCTCCGTCAGGTAGGACTTCGCCCGGGCAATCGATTCGATCGGTTCGACACCGAGGGCCAGATTCGCAGTGATGGCCGCGGAAAAGGTGCATCCCGTACCGTGGGTGTTCTCGGTTTCGATCCGGTCGGATTCCAGCTCCGTGAAGTCGATGCCATCGAACACGATGTCGAGCGGACTCCCAGGACGGTGGCCGCCTTTGATCACCACGATTCTGGCGCCCAGATCGGAAAGCGCGCGAGCTGCCTCGCGAGCGTCCTCGTCCGATCTGATCTCGATACCGGTCAGCTCGGCGGCTTCGTGATAGTTCGGTGTGACGATGAACGACGCGGGAATGAGCTCGCGTTTGATCGCGCCGACGGCATCCGGGTCGAGCAGGAAATTGCCGCTCTTGGAAATCATCACCGGGTCGACCACGGTTGGAATGCCCCAGGCTTCGATCCGCTCGGTCACCGTGGAAACGATCTTGGCGCTGGAAAGCATGCCGGTCTTGATCGCGGCCGCGCCGATATCTTCCAGCACCGAATCGATCTGGGCGGCGACGATTTCCTCGGGCACCTCGGCGACCGCGATGACCTCGCGGGTGTTCTGCGCCGTGACCGCGGTGATGGCGCTGGTTCCATAGACGCCATGCGCGGCAAAGGTCTTGAGATCGGCCTGAATCCCCGCGCCAGCGCCAGAATCGGAACCAGCAATGGTGAGGGCCTTGGGAATTGCCTGCTCGGCATCGAACGCGGTCACGTACTGCTCCCGAAAAACAAAAACGCCGATGGCGGTTGCCATCGACGGTATCGACGGTTGCCGTCCCTTCGCCGGAATGACCCGGATCAGGTTCGGAGGGTTGGCGACCCGAATTGGCCGCGCTCTCAGCGGCGCCCGCACCCCTGGCAACTCCGTTTAGCATAGCACGGAACGCGCGGCTCTTCCGGGCGGCGATTTCGAATACCGATGGTACAATCGGCCCGTTTCCGCTCGGGCGGAATCCATCGTTCTCCATTCGACAAAGGACGAAAAGTGAACGTTTTGGACGGGCTTCAACAGATTCGGGAGCGGCTCGTCGAGAACGACGCTCAAGACGCCACCCTGGCCACGGTCGACCTCTTCATCAAACGCGCCGCATTGCCGGCTGCCAAAAACGCTTCGGTCAACTCCCAGCTTCAACTCGTTCGTATGCTCATGCGGACGCCCGATTCCAACAACAATGTGCGGGTCTACAACGATCTCGTTCGCCTGGAAGAGGAAATGGAAGCCGGGGCTGCCCAAGCCCAGCAACGCCGCGACGCCGAGGAAGCGCGCCCCGTTCCGAAGACCAAGAAGTATTACAAGGAACAAAAGGAACGCGAGCGCAAGACTCAGTCAGGCGCTTGACGCTCGATTCCGCTCGTGACCGGGGCGGCGCCGATCGAAACGAGGATTGGCCGGTTTCCCCAGGCTCAAATCGCGTGCGCGAAGATGGCGTCGTCGCAACAGAGATCGGCCCGGTATCCTTCGGCAAGCCGTTCATAGACGTGCAGAATCGACGAGGCGACTGTGGTCCAGGAGAAGCGGAGCGCGCTTTGTCGCGCTGACTGGCCGAACCGCAGCCGCTGCTGTTCATCGTCGAGCAGCTCCAGGATTCGCCGTCCATGCATCGGCCCGTTGCCGATCGGCGCAAGGTAGCCATTGCGGCCGTCCTCGATGGTGAACGTCAAGCCGCCAGCGCGTGACGCAACCACAGGAATGGCACACGCCATGGCCTCGACGGCGACCAGACCAAAAGACTCGTAACGGGACGGCACCGAAACCACATCTGCCGCGGAATAGAAGACGGGCAGCCGGTTTTGCGGTTGTGCTCCCCAGAGCACCAGGCGGTTCGCGACACCCTGCGCTCGAGCTCGCTCGACCAATGCGGCCAACGGCCCTCGCGGCTGGCCGGACGAATCGAGATCGCCTCCGACGATATGGATCCGCGCCCGCGAACCGGCATCCTGCAGAAACCGGGTCGCGCCGAGCAATGTATCCAGCCCCTTGATCGGATCGATGCGCCCCACGAAGAGCACCATCTGCTCGGCGGGATCGATTCCGAGCTCGTTGCGACATTCGAGGCGATCGAGTGGCCGAAAGAGCTGGGTGTCGACACCGGGCGGAATCGTGCAAATCTTCTCGCTCGAACAGCGCTGTCGCCAGATCAGATCGGCCGCCTCATCCGGATTCGCGGCGATGATGCTGTCCGCCATGCGTACCAACTTGTCTTCGATCGTGGAACGCAATGAGGTTTCCTGCTCCGTTTCAGGCGAGACGATGTTCTTCATATGCGCGGTCGTATGGAACATCAACGTGAATGGGGTATTCCAATACCGTTTCAACAACATGGCCGTCCAGCCAGACAGCCAGTAATGCGCGTGAACGACGTCATAACGAACGGCTTCACGTAACGAATAGAGCGCCATTTGTTCGGCAAACTCGGGGAGGAGATCGAAAAGCTGGTTTTTGTCGACTGGCTCGGGAGGGCCGGCGTCGATGGAGATGAGATTTACGCCTTCGCAGATTTCCATGATCTCGGGGGTATGGGGGTCGGTCCTGCGTGTGAACACATCGACCGGAAGCCCGAGTTCAGACATGTGGCAAGAGAGCTCGCGTACATAGACGTTCATACCGCCCGCGTCCTTGCCACCAAGCGTCGCGAGCGGGGATGTGTGCACGGAAACAGATGCAACGCGCCGAAGATTGTCGGTTTCGTATCCGAAAACCGACGGTCCGGCGTACGACTGGATCGTCATGATCTCTCCATCGATGAGGCGATAGACACCTCGATTCTCTATGTTGAGCGCGTTACGTTTCGTAAGCCGCGCCGCGAGGGCACTATAGCAGGTTGTCGACTCGAATATGCGGAATCCGGATGCGTATCGACCACGGTCGCCGGCCAGGACGGAGGGTCGTGGCAAGACGCGCCGAATCCCCGGGGGAAGAAGCGCCAGCGAGATACCATATGCTAGGATGGTCGCGAGAACGGGCCCGTGTAGCTCAGTGGATAGAGCGCCGCCGTCCTAAGGCGGGCGTCGGGGGTTCGAGTCCCTCCTCGGGCGCCGCTTGGATCGAATTCGGGAAAACGGCACGAACGATAACGCTGTTCTGTGCTATTCTCCCTTCCGCTCTCGGGGAGTAGCGCAGCCCGGTTAGCGCGCAGCGTTCGGGACGCTGAGGTCGGAGGTTCAAATCCTCTCTCCCCGACCATCTCGGACAGGGGGAGTGCATTGCACTCCCCCTTGTCATTTCCCGGAACAGGGTCCCAGTCCGTATGACATCCTCGATCCAGCGGGAATCCAAATCGGCCGGCGCCCATTGGCACGCGTTGCCGTCGGTATCCGATATGCTCGGTCTCTTCGCCGATGCCCATGTCGAAAGCAGAACGCTCACCGATCTGATTCGGCAGGAAATCGCACGGGCGCGGGACGAAATCCATGCGGGCGAACGCCTGACGCGGGATGCCGTGGTGGAACGCTGCCGTGCCGCAATCGACGCGCTGGATGACACCCGATTTGTACCGGTCATCAACGGCTCGGGGATCGTGCTCCATACCAATCTCGGCCGATCACCGGTCAGCCGGGCGACTGCCGCAATCATGGCGACCGCCGCCGCGTCCTATTTGCCGCTCGAAATCCATCCGGAATCGAATCGGCGAGGTGGGCGCATGGACGAAGTGACTCGGCTCCTGCGCGCGCTTACGGGCGCGGAAGCGACACTGGTGGTGAACAACAATGCCGCGGCCATGTTGCTGGTTCTCGCCGCTCTTTGCGCCAATCGCGACGTCATCGTGTCGCGCGGTGAAGCCGTGGAAATCGGCGGTGGATTTCGCATTCCGGATGTCATCGCCCGGAGCGGCTGCCGTCTCGTCGAAGTCGGAACCACCAACCGCACCTACGCCCGGGACTATGAGCGAGCGCTGGGAATCTCGACGGCAGCCTTGCTCAAGGTGCATGCGAGCAACTTTCGCATCGAGGGTTTCACTGCATCGGTCACTTCGGGGGAACTCGTGAACATTGCGTCGGCCTCGGGTCTGCCGGTGATCGAGGATCTCGGTAGCGGTGCGTTGCTGGACACTGCCGCGTTTGGCCTGAAGCACGAATCGACCGTCGCTGAGGCGATCGGAGCCGGCGTCTCCATCGTGAGCTTCAGCGGCGACAAACTCCTCGGTGGACCGCAGGCGGGCATCATTGCCGGAAAGACCCATCTGGTTCGAAGTATCGAGCGGCATCCGCTGGCGCGTGCTTTGCGGGTCGACAAGGTGACCCTTGCCGGCATCTGCGCGACGCTTCGTCACTACATTCGGGGCGAGGCGACTTCGGAAATACCGATCTGGCGGATGATCGGCGCTCCGCTCGATTCCCTGTTCGCCCGGGCACATGCGATCGCTGATCCCGCGGGGCTCGCAGTCGTTTCCGCCGTCGCTTCGATCGGTGGAGGGTCGTTACCCGGGGAGACGCTTCCAAGTGTTGCCATTCGCATCGAGACCGAACATCCGGACAGGCTGGCGCAGGCGCTGCGAATGGGAATGCCTCGCGTCTTTCCCTATGTGCGCGATGGCGCGCTGATGATCGATATGCGGACCGTCTTCCCGGAACAGGATTCCGCGCTCGCGACCGCGCTCATACGCGCACTGGGCTGATCAGCCCGCGTACGAACGAGGTTTTTTGGCGTTCGGCCTGGTGCGCGAATCGGTGAAGTAGGGGCTGATGGGCGGATAGGTGCGTTTGTGCATCAGCGACAGGCGATCGTATTGGGCGAGCAATGCGGGGAGCAGCTCCTGATCGCGGGCCGATTCCGCGGCGGCGATCTCGCTGCGCAGATGCGAGGAAAGCAGGTCGTAGCGCTCTCGTTCCAGCCGCATGAGCGTCTGCAGGACTTCTTCCCGGACTTCGCCGGGTAATTGGCTCGGCCGATTCTCGATCGTGCCGATGAGCTTCGACGCATGGTCTGAAAGCACCGGGTCGAGGGAATCGACGAGCGCCGGTCCGAAGTCCTCGTCCGGACGGGATGCGTCTCGCACGATCGACAGCAGGGTCCTGTTCCTGGCATCCATCACATCATCCGGTGGCACCTCGGATGTCAGGTCGAACACGAGGTCCCGATATTTGAGCAAAAGCGCGAGAAGATGATCTTCGATTTGCAGCGCGGGCGCGCGCTCCGGTTCGGTTGGCCGCTGCCGGGCACTCCGGGAAACCGACGGAGGGGCGTGGCGTTGCAGCCGCGCCTGCACATCCCGAAATGGGAGATCCAACCGGCGGCCGATCAATTGCGCGTAATGACTGCGAGTCAGCTCATCCGGTACGAGCTGCATCACCGGCGCCAACCGGTCGACCGCGTGACGCTTGGCAGCCGGATCGGTCAAATCGACCGCTTCGGTCACTTTGGAAATCAGGAACTCGGCGTAGGGCCGAGCCGATTCGATGACATCGTTCCAACGATCCGGCGCGGTGCGGATCAGCTCGTCCGGATCCTTGCCGACCGGCATTTCGGCGACGGTGATTTCCGTGTCGATACGCCGGGCGATGCGGAATGCGGTACGGGGATCCGGGATGAACTCCTCGGTTTGGTCGAGTCCGGTGTGAATCGATTCGATCGTGCGCAGCGCTGCCATTTGTCCGGCCGCATCGGCGTCGAGCGCCAGCACGATCCGCTTGGTCATGCGTTTGATCTGTTCGATTTGCGATTCGGTGACCGCGGTGCCCATGGTGGCGACGACATTGCGATGTCCGAACTGATGTGCCGCAATGACGTCCATATACCCTTCGACGATCACCACCCGGTCCTGATCGCGGATGGCTTCCTTGGCCAGGTCGAGCCCGTAGAGGATGCGACTCTTGTCGAACAGCGACGACTGCGCCGAGTTGAGATACTTGGGGTGATCGTCTCCCATGGCGCGCGCGCCGAACCCAACGACCGCACCATCGCGATCGCGAATGGGAAACATGAGGCGGTTGCGAAAGCGGTCGTAGAACCCGCCATTGTCTCGTTCCTGCAGCAATCCCGCGTCGTGCATCGCGCGTGGATCGATCCCGCGGGCCGAAAACTGCTTCAGCAGATAGTCCCAGGAATTCGGGGCGAATCCCAATCTGAACCGCTCGATCGTGGCGGCGTCCAGGCCACGCTTTGCCAGATAGGCGCGTCCCGTTTCTCCGGCCGGACTGTTCAGCAGAACATGTGTATAGAGCTGTGCGGCCAACTCATCGAGATCGCGCGATCTGGCAATTGCGGGATCCGGCGGCGCCGCGGCTGGGTGGTCGTTTTCGATTTCCACGCCGGCTCGCTGGGCCAGCTCGGTCAGAGCCTCGCGGAAGTCGACCTTTTGGGAAAGCTCGTAAAAGGTGAAGAGATCGCCACTCTTGCCGCAACCGAAACAATGGAAGTGTTGCGAATCCGGAAAGACGACGAACGAAGGCGTCTTTTCCTGATGAAAGGGGCAAAGCCCTTTATAGCTTCTGCCGGTCTTCTTCAGCACCACCTTTTCGCCAATGATATCGACGATATCCAGGCGGTCCTTGATCGATTCGACGCTGTTCGACGGCATAGACTTCAATCCCAGTATTTCGGAACGAACACATCGCGGTAGCGGTCGATGGCATATCGGTCGGTCATGCTGGCGACATAATCCGCCACCAGTCGCTCGGGCGGATCGCCATCGCGTTTTCGGTATTCGGCGGGCATCTCTTCGACGTGCGCCAAATAGTGGGCGCACAGTGCGGCAATCACACCTTGCGCCTTGATGGTATTCGGGGTGCGGTTGAGGGGATAGTAAACCCGTTCGAACAAGAACGCTCGCATCTCGTTGGCTGCCGAGAGCGTCTCCGCGGACATTCGAACCGCTGGCTCAGAGCCATCGACCTCTGAATGTTCGATCACATCGGTGACCAGGGTGTCGATTCGCTGCGCGTGGGAGCGGCCCAGTTTTTCCACGACCGATCGAGGGAGATCGTCGTTCGACACAATGCCAGCTCGGACTGCATCATCCCAGTCGTGGTTGATATAGGCGACCGCATCGGCAAGCCGGACCGCCTCGCCCTCCAGGGAGGCGGAAACGCCGGTGAACGATGCGCTCAGCTCGTCGTCCGGTTTGGAATGGTGCACGATGCCGTAACGCACCTGGTTGGTCAGGTTGAGGCCGTGTCCGTCCTTTTCCAGCAGATCGACGACGCGAAGACTCTGTTCGTTGTGGCGAAAATTCGGAAGGAACTCCGCCATCGCCATTTCGCCTGCATGGCCAAATGGCGTATGTCCGAGATCGTGTCCCAAACTAATTGCCTCGATGAGATCTTCGTTGAGTCGCAACGCCCGGCCGATCGTGCGGGCGATCTGGGTGACTTCGAGGGTATGAGTCAGGCGGGTGCGGTAATGGTCTCCCGCGGGAGCCAGGAACACCTGCGTTTTGTGCATGAGACGCCGAAACGCTTTGGAATGCACGATCCGGTCTCGGTCCCGCTGGAATTCGGTACGCACCTTGGATGGCGGTTCCGGTTTCGGACGCGACGAGGTGTCACTGAAACTCGCCGAAGGCGCGAGCCATGCGCGCTCTCGCGCTTCGAGATCGGTTCGGATCGATGATGCCCCGAGCATGGCGCAGCCGCGCTCCTAATCGGTTATGGGATCGAGCGGGGCAAGACTGGCCAGAAGCCGTTTTTGTCCATGGCGGGCGAAGGAGATTGCGAGTTCCTGATCCCCGCGTTTCTCCAGGACTTCCGTTATCGTACCTTCTCCGAACTTCGGATGGAAGACTTTCTCACCGGCCGACCACACCCGCACAGCCGCTTTGGCGGGAATTGGCGATGGTTTCAGCGTCGAGACTGGCAAACCGGAAAGGCTCTTGGCCCGGCCGGAGAGCGATGTGCCGCCGCGGGGCGACACGGTCGAGCGCCGACCGAGATCCCGAATGTGTTCCTGGGGCAACGAGTCGAGAAAACGCGAGGCAACGCCTGGCTGGTAGCGTCCCCAGGTCATGCGATTGGCGACATAGGTGATATAGAGCACCTGTTCCGCCCGGGTGATCCCAACATAGAACAACCGCCGCTCCTCTTCGATTGCCGCCGGATCGGTGAATTCGGCTTCGACCGCCCGGGAGACGGGTAACAATCCTTCTTCCAGACCGGTGATGAAGACCACCGGGAATTCGAGTCCCTTGGCCGAGTGCAGGGTGATGAGCGTAATGCGACCTTTCGAATCGTCGTCGAGCGCATCGACATCGGCCACCAACGCAACCTGTTCGAGATAGGCAGCGAGCGATTCCCCGGGTTCGAGAACGTCGTATGCCTCCATATCGGAACGCACTTCGAGCACGTTTTCCCAACGTTCGAGATCGTCGTCCTCACCATGCGCCAACTGATCGCGATATCCAGTCAACCGCACGACCGAATCGAAGAGCGATGTCAGCGGCTCCGATTGTTCCAGTGCCTGGAGTTGCTCGTAGACCGAACCGAGCTTTGCCGCCGCGGTCCGTGCGGCTCCGGTGAGTCCGGGCGCATCTGGCTCATTGCGCCAGATCGCGATGAACCCGTCCAACAACGGCCGGCGCTCGACGATCGACCATTGGTCGATCGCATCCATTGCCTTGGGACCGAGTCCCCGGCCGACCGGCATGTTTTCGATCACCCGGTCGAGACTGACCGTATCGCTCGGATTGACGATCACCTTGAGTGCCGCGAGCACATCCTTGACTTCCTTGCGATCGTAGAACCGGACACCGCCGACGATCTGGTAGGGAAGGTCGCTGACGCGGAAGGCCTCTTCCAGCACGCGGCTCTGGGCGGTCGTGCGGTACATGACCGCGAAATCCTCGCCCCGGAGACCACGCTCCTTCATGACCCGCCGGATCTCGCTGACCACGAAACCCGCCTCGTGCTGCTGATCGGCCAGCTCGCGAATCGAAACGTGCTCACCGTCGTCGTTATTGGTGCGCAGCCGCCGGTCGATGCGATCGCGATTGAGCTTGATCACATTGTCGGCCACGGCCACGATACGGGCGGTCGACCGATAGTTGATCTCCAGATCGACCCGTTGCGCTTCATCGAACGACTTCTGGAAATCGAGAATATTGCGGATATCCGCTTGCCGCCAGCGATAGATCGACTGATCCGGATCGCCCACGACGAAGAGATTCTTGTGTTTCTGCGCCAGCGCCTCGACCAGCACGTATTGCACCCGGTTGGTGTCCTGGTATTCGTCGACCAGAATGTGTTCGAACCGATCCTGATATCGATGCAGGGCGCGCGGCTCGGCATCGAAAAGCTGGAGCGGAAGGATGAGCAGATCGTCGAAATCGACCGCGTTCGCTTTCCGCAGCAGGCGCTGGTATTCCGCATACGCACGGGCCATCAGCTCCTCACCGAAATTCGCCGCGGTATCGCGCGCTTCGTCGACACTCACCAGGCTCGATTTGTAGGCGCTGATCCGGCCGCCAACCCGCCTCGGAGGGAGTTGCTTGGGGTCCTGACCGATATTGGCAATTGCCTGCTTGACGATCGACTGTTGGTCGGCGTCATCGTAGATCGTGAAATTCCGGAGGATACCGAGGTGCTCGGCGACGTATCCGGGATTCTCACGCAGCACCCGCACCCCGAACGAGTGAAAGGTGCCCATGGTCAAACCGGCCGCCGCTTCTGAAGTGAGAAGCTGTTCGACCCGCTGGCGCATCTCCCGGGCGGCCTTGTTCGTGAATGTGACAGCCAGAATCGACGAGGCCGGTACGCCCTTTTCCGCGATCAGCCAGGCGATTCGGTGGGTGAGCACTCGGGTTTTGCCACTACCGGGTCCGGCGATGACCAGAATGGGGCCATCGGGTGCGGTGACCGCCCGAACCTGCTCCGGGTTGAGTCCGGCCAGCAAATCGGACGTGACGCTGTGCATGGTAATTCGTACTCCAGAGTTCGATTGGCAAGAGCGCCCGGGGCGCGGCGATGTCAGTCTAGCGGGGATACGGCGCCGGCATGGGAAAGAGACGCAAAACGCGCGCCGGAGCGCGCGTTCCTCGTGGCTGGGGAGCAGGGATTCGAACCCCAACTACTTGGGCCAGAACCAAGCGTCCTACCGTTAGACTACTCCCCAACGCGGCGACGAATTCTAGCACATGCGCCGTCTCGCCTTCACCCCGGTCTCAGGAAATCCAGTTCACCGATCCTGCCTCGACCGCGGCGTAGCGCTCGAGTGGTATATCGGCCGCGCGAACGACCGCTTCGTCGGTCGTCGTCACGATTGTCTGCATGCGCGAGCTCGAAATAGACGCGGCCAGGAGCGCACGGTGGACCGCGTCGAGCTCGGAGAAAACGTCATCGAGCAACAGAACGGGCGAATCCGCTCCGGCCGATGTCATCAGATCCGTTTCCGCCAGCTTCAACGCGATCACGGCCAATCGTTGCTGGCCCCGAGAACCATAGGCCCCGATCGGGTTGCCATCGATCGTGACGATCAGATCATCCCGGTGGGGTCCGACCAAAGTCACGCCGCGGCGAAATTCGTGCTGGCGTTCGCGATCGAGCGTTTCCGACATTTCGAACGCCAGACGATGTTCGAGCTCATCGAGTGCCGACAGTGAACTGTCCGAGTCGAAGAGGTTCGAACGCACGGTCGATTCGTAGGCGACCGACAATTGCGAATCCTCGGTGAAGGAAGCGAACCGAGCGGCCGCCAGATTGGACAGTTCCCGGCACGCTATCAGGCGACGCGCGAGCAGGGCGGCGCCATTGGCGATCAGCTCGCCATCCCAGTAGTCGAGTTGCTGCCTGGTCGCCGCCGCACTCCAGCTCGCGCCGGATTGAACCAGGTTCTTGAGCAGGCGATTCCGCTGTTCGACGATACGGACGTAGCGGCTGAGGGAACGCAGATAGACCGGGTCGAGCTGGGACAACATGATGTCGAGATAGCGGCGCCGGACCGACGGAGCGCCGGAAACCAGCTCGATATCGCCGGGCTCGAACAAGACCGATCGCAACACGCCGACCGCGGTTCCCGCCCGCACATGTTTGCCATTGAGTGAGATCTGTTTCTTGAGCCGGTTGCCGCGGTTTTGATCGAGCTGCATACCGATTGCGATTTCCGCTGGACCGGCACGTCGCTCGACTTGCGCTTCGATACGCGCGAACGGCGCAATGCCGCCGCCATATTCGGCGCCGCTCTCCCAGGCGATCAGTTCCTTTTCGGATTGAGCGCGGCTCGATCGCATGGTGGAGAGCATCGAAATCGCTTCGAGCAATGACGATTTCCCGCTCGCATTGCGCCCGACAAGGACGAATCCTTCCGGAGGGATGGAGAGGTCGAGCGCGCGGTAGCGACGAAACTCGGTCAGGCGCAGCGATGTCAGATACACAACACGGATCTCGCGATCGCCAGCGCGATCGACGTTCTATTGCGCGCCGATCACCATCGGCATGATGACGTGGGTATAGTCGTCCGAGTCTCCGGCGCGAATGACACCAGCCTGGTTCGAGCCATTGAGCCCGAGGAGCGCCGTGCCAGTTCGAATCACGCCGAGCACATCGTTCAAATAGCGGGCATTGAAGGCGATCTGCACGGCCGGCCCGGTGATCGACGCATCGACATAACTATGAGCGTTGCCACGCTCCGCCGCATTGGCGGATACCTCGATGGTGCCGGGAGCCAGATCGTCATCGGTCGTCAGCACATCGAAGCGAATGGCGTCGTTGTTGTCCCGCGCAAAAAAACTCGACCGGCGAACCGCGGTCAGGAGTGCGTCGCGACCCATCTCGACTTTGGTGGAGAAGTCGCCCGGGATGATCTGCCGGTAGTCGGGGAAGGTTCCTTCGATGAGACGAGAGAGGAATTCGACTTCGCCCTCGCCGTTTTCCCCGGAGAAATGGACGATCAATTGACTTCGGTTGGGGGTGACGTGCAGCGCCACTTCGTGTTTCGCCTCTCCCAGCAAGCGACCCAGCTCTCGCATGGACCGAGCGGGAACGATGATATCGATGGGGGAGAGGAGCGCGCGGCTCATCCGGCCTTCGCGCACGGCAAGCCGGAAGCCGTCGGCGGCCGCGAGCACGATCCGATCGCCTTCGATCCGGACCAGCACACCGGCGAGCACCGGTCGGCTCTCGTCGGACGCCGCCGCGAATTCGACTTGCGAAATCATCTCCCGAAGAGCGACCGGATCGATCGAGGTCGATTCGACATCATCGACGACAACCGGGATCTCCGGGAAATCATCGGCGTCGATGCCATTGATCTCCGCTCGGTCACGTCCCGCGGTGACCGTCAGCAGGGTCTGGCGACCACTGCTGGCGAGTTCTACTTGCCCCGCCGGAAGCGTATGCACGAAGTCGGAGAGCAGACGGGCGTCGACCGCCAACCGTCCTTCTTCCTGGATCGATGCGCCGATCCAGGTGGTGATCGCGATATTCAAATCGGAGGCAACGATTTTCAGGCGACCGTTGTCGGTCACCAGCAATACGTTGCTCAATGCGGGTAGCGAAGTGCGGGTCGCGACGGCGCGGGTTACTTGGTCCAGCGCATGCTGAAGCGTTTCCTGCAGACAGGTGACTCGCACGTTCCGCTTTGCTCCTCGTTCGAAACATCCATTTACAGTCGGGCAATTGTACAACCAGCAGCGACGGCGTCTCTCTCGTCGGAAATGTCGCTCGCGGTAAATCATTCGGAAACACGCAGGTAATACGGAATCCGGGTGATTCCTCAGGGGTAGTAGCCCAGCGTTTCGCCGGTGGGCCGGTGTCGGAGCGATGGTGGATATCCCGTAGGGTTCAAGCGGATTCCGTATAAGACAAGAAACGATTCGAGCCGGGCAGTTTTCGCTGCCCTGGACATGTTGACACACGCGTACGAATGTTCTAGAATATCTGTAGAACAAGCGTTCTTTTCCCGTAGGAACCAGAGGCAAACGTGACCATGGAAACCACTACTCCCTTCGACCCTCGCCGCTTCGTCACACGCGTTGGCGGCGCCGACTATCTCGAGGTCAAATGGCGCGTCTATTGGCTGCGCACGCAGCATCCGGATGCGGTCATCAGCACCGAGCTCATCTCACACGAAAACAGCGTCGCGGTCTTCAAAGCTCATGTCACCATCCCGGGCGGCGGTTCCTCCACCGGTTGGGGAAGCGAGGGATATGACGATTTTCGCGACTATCTCGAAAAGGCGGAAACCAAAGCGCTCGGCCGTGCGCTGGCAGCGCTCGGGTTCGGAACCCAGTTCACGTCCGATTTCGATTTCGCGGAAGGGCAGGACAAGGTCGTCGATGCGCCGGTGCGCATGGCTCGCCAGCGCCAGCTCGTCGATTTCACCGAGGAGCGCCGGACGCACGCGGCTGAACGCCAATCGATGACCGAGCGACAGATGAGCTTCATCCGCCAGATGGCACGAGAGAAGGGTCTGTCGGACCAGGCGCTGGATACGCAGGTATCCGAACTCTATGGCAAACGATTCGATCAGCTCGACCGGCGCGATGCCTCATCGTTCATCGAGCGGCTGAAGTCGATCGAGCCGATGCCGAAAGCGTCCTGATTCGCTGATCCAGAAAGGAGCGCCCGCCATGGCCACCAAACTGCGGTCGATTCATGGCCATAGGACATCGACCACTCCGGAAACGATCGAGGACCGGGTCAGCCGGTTGGAACTTCGCCTGCAGGACGGTTTCGTCCGAATCGGTGAGGCGATGAACCACGGTATCGAGGTCGACAATTGGGAGCGCCACTGGATCGAGTTGCTGCGCGAATACGAATCGCTGCAGGATGAGCTCGCCGAGGCCGCCTGACCGTTCGGCTATCGACCTACGAACAGAGGAACGAGGCCGGTGCGCACCGGCCTCGTTCCTGTCTTGATTTCCAGAACCGGCTCTCGAGATCGAAGAGTCGAAAACTAGCTCTCCGTAATCGTCACGTTCTCGATGGTGACGGGTTCGATCGGCGTCGATTTTTCTCCTGATCCGCCAGCGCGTGTCTGGACGGCCCCGAGTTTGTCGACGGTGTCCATGCCATCGCTGACCTTGCCGAAGATGGTGTAGTTCTTGCCGAGCTTGCCGCGCAGATCATCGAGCACGACGAAGAATTGACTGCCGTTGGTGTTCGGCCCAGCATTCGCCATCGCAACGGTGCCCTTCTCGTAATCGAGACTGATCGGCTCGTCGTTGAATTTGTAGCCTGGACCGCCCCGGCCGGTACCCGTCGGATCGCCGCCCTGAATGACGAATCCAGCCACGATCCGGTGAATCGGCGTGTTGTCATAGAATCCGGCGCGCGCCAGGCAAACGAAGTTGTTCACGGCCAGTGGCGCCTCGGCCGGCAGCAGTTGGATGGTGAAATCGCCCTTGTTCGTTTCGACTTTGGCCGAATAGCTCTTCGACCCGTCGATCTGCATTTCGGGTGGTTTCGACCATTGCTGAATGTTCGCCAACTCGGGATCTCCTTCTGTGTTGACTCGATCGGTCGCCGTCCAGCAACCACTTTCGATATCCGCATCGCTCGTTTCGTGCGGTGTGAGCGCGGGAACTGCCGTCTCCTTCGGTGAATTGGCCGTCGCGCCACAGGCCGATATGACCCCTGCGACCAGCAGGAGAACGACGAGTGCGAGGAAGCGGTTAGTCGGCATTCGAATCCACTGATATACCCGCAAGCCCCAGCGCATCCGCGTTCTCGGTCATGGCCTGAATGACGAATTCGACATGCTCATCGAAGTCGATGCCGAGCAGCTCCGCCCCATGAAGCATAGCCTCCCGGTCGACTGCCCGGGCGAACGCCTTGTCCTTCATCTTCTTGCGAACGGCCTTCGGGGTGACCTCGGCAACCGATTTACTGGGCCGCACGAACGCGACCGCCGAGATGAATCCGGTCAATTCATCGACGGCATACAGCGTCTTCTTGAGGTCCGTGTCTCGCGGGATTTCGAGATGGTCGGCATGACTGAGAACGGCGTCGATCGCCCAGTCGGGATACCCGCGTTCCCGCAAAATCGGCACGCCGTCCTGCGGATGCTGATCGAGGGTGGGATGAATCTCGTAGTCGAAATCATGGATGAGCCCGACGGCTCCCCAATTCTCGACCGACTCGCCATGCTTGGCGGCATAGGCGCGCATCGCCGTTTCGACCGAAAGGCAATGGCGCCGCAGACTCTCACTTCGAATGTATTCGGTGACGAGACTCCATGCCTCGTCGCGGGTCAACTCGGACAACGATTTCCTCCGTACGCGAATGCCGGCGGCACGAACCGCTAAAGGATAAGCATCGCGTCGCCAAAGGAGAAGAAGCGATACCGCTCCCGGATGGCCTCTTCATAGGCGGCGAGGATCGTTTCTCGCCCGGCCAATGCGCTGACCATCATGAGGAGCGTCGATTTTGGCAGGTGGAAATTCGTGAAAAGCGCATCGACGATGCGCCACTGGTAGCCCGGTGTGATGAAAATATCCGTCGCCAGGTCGAATGCGAATGGGCGCTCGTTGCCCCAGAGCTGCCCGGCGGTTTCCAATGTCCGCGCGGCCGTCGTTCCCAGCGCAACGACCCGGCCACCAGCCGCTCGCGTCGCACCGATCGCGGTTGCTGCCGTATCGTCCATGCGGCAGGTTTCCGAATGCATCGTATGTTCGGAGATCAGATCGACCGCAACCGGGCGAAAGGTATCCAGCCCGATATCGAGGGTGACCTCGGACCAGCCGACCCCCGCTTGTTTCAGCCGCTGGATGAGCTCGGGAGTGAAATGCAATCCGGCGGTCGGGGCGGCTGCCGATCCGAGCTGGGAGGAATACACCGTTTGGTATCTATTGGGATCGGCGAGTCGTTCATGGATATAGGGCGGGAGCGGAACGGCGCCGATCCGGTCGAGATTGGCCAACACATCGGCATCGAGCCGCAGGCGCACGAGTCCATCGCCCGAACGGCCAAGCACTTCGATCTCGAAACGGGATTCATCGACGATCAAACGCGTCCCGGCGGCCAGGCGCCGCGCCGGTTTTGCCAGCGCCTCCCAGGCCCCATCGGCCAGGGGATGGAGGAGAAGCAGCTCGACTCTGCCGCCCGTTTCGGCTTTGCGGGTCATGAGTCGCGCGGCAAGCACGCGGCTATTGTTGGCGACCAGGAGATCGCCCGCATTCAGGAAGCGATCGAGCTCCTGAACAGTCGAATGCACGATCGCGCCCGATTTCCGGTCGAGCACCAGCAATCGCGAAGCATCTCGCCGTTCGAGTGGTGTTTGGGCGATGAGCTCCGCAGGTAAGTCGTAATCGAAATCGGCGGTACGCATACCGCTCTATTCGAGATCTTCGAAGAGGAATTGCTGTTGCTGCACGTCAAAGGTCGCCGGGGGTTCGATCTTGAGATGGTCGTATGCCCGCCGGGTGGCGACGCGGCCCCGCGGGGTCCGCTGCAGAAAGCCGAGCTGGATCAGATACGGCTCGTATACATCCATGATCGTGTCCGACTCTTCACTGGTTGCCGCCGAAATCGTATCGACTCCGACCGGTCCGCCGTCGAATTTCTCGACGATCGTGCGTAGAATCCGGCGGTCGATCTCGTCCAGCCCCAGCTCGTCGACGTCGAGCATCTCCAGCGCCTCGGCGGCGAGCGCTCCATCCACGATCGGAGCCCCGCGCACCTCGGCCACATCGCGCACTCGTTTCAGAAGACGGTTTGCGATCCGGGGGGTGCCGCGGGCACGCCGGGCAATGGCAAGCGCGCCATCGTCGGCAATGTTCACATCGAGAATCGACGCGGATCGGGAGATGATCGTCTTGGTCGATTCGATATCATAGAAATCCAGCCGCATCACCGAACCAAACCGGTCGCGCAACGGCCCGGTCATGAGCGCAAGTCGAGTCGTCGCCCCCACCAGCGTGAACCGGGGCAGATTGATGCGCATCGAGCGGGCCGCCGGTCCTTTGCCGATGATGATATCGACAGCGAAATCCTCGAGCGCCGGATAGAGCACCTCCTCGACGACCCGGTTCAACCGGTGAATCTCGTCGATGAACAGCACATCACCAGCTTTGAGGTTCGTGAGAATCGAAACGAGATCGCCGGCTCGCTCGATGGCCGGGCCAGAGGTGACCCGTAGGCTCACGGCCATTTCGGTCGCAATGATCGAAGCGAGGGTGGTCTTGCCGAGCCCTGGCGGTCCGTACAGCAGCGTGTGATCGAGCGGTTCTCCGCGCCGCTTGGCTGCTTCGATGAAGACGGAGAGGCTGGTTTTCACCCGATCCTGACCGATGTATTCGGCCAGGCTTTTCGGGCGCAACGAACCATCGACGCGCTGGTCTTCATTGCGCTGGCGCGCTGAAACGATCCGCTCGCGGGCTTGCTGGTCGTGTTGCGGTGGTGGGGCGGTGGCAGATCGATCGCTCATGCGGCAAGTATACCGCGAACGGCGAACATCTGTTCGGTCGCTATTCGTCGACCACCATGTTCGGAATCCCGTCCACGATCGGATAGGACCGCCCGCACTTGGTGCAGACGAGACTCGATTCCCGCAGCTCGAGCTCGCCATGATCGATCGGGCAAACGAGCAGCGCGAGCAATTCGGGATCGATCACCTGGGTTCCCGGATTCATGTTGGGTCCTCCTCAGTTCCAACCGCGCCCGGAGAGGGCGAGGCCGCCGGCGTCGCGACACCAAGCGCAACCAGCCGTTCCTGGGCGCGTTGCGCAATGAAGGTTTCGGGGGCGAGCTCGATCGTCATTTCATATTGATCGATCGCCGCTACGGTGCGTTGTGGATTCATCCGGTAGTACAGCTCACCAAGATAGAAATGCGATTGCGGGTCGTCGGGTTCGAGTTCGATCGCTTTCTGGAACTGGAATTCGGCATCGCTGTTCATATCACCAGCGGCAAGCGACTGGGCGAAATCGAACCGAATCGAGGCGTCGTCTGGCGCAGTGGTGATCGCCTGCTCGTACCAGGGAATGGCTTCGCTCAATTTGCCCGTATTGGCCAGATAGTTCGCCAGACCAGCGGCCGCGCGGGGATCGTCCGGGTTTGCAACCGCGGTCGAGCGGAATGCCTGTTCGACCGATGCATCGACCTCCGTACGATTGCCTCCGCCGTCATCGCCGCTGAATGCATCGATGATGACCGGGCCGATGATGCCCGCCCCCAGCGAAAGAATCATGATGGCGGCCATGATCACGAAGATCGCCTGGTACCGGCCTTTTGGCTTTGGAATCGTGTCCATACGGATCGTTCGGCTCCTCGATGGGGAAGCTACCACACCGCCCGAACCGATGCGTAGCCTGACGCCATCGGCGCGCGCACGGCGCCTTGGACGGAACCGGATCGGACGCCTTCAGGAGACGAATCGAGGGGCCGGATACGTTGAATCGGCCACTCGATTCGTGGTAGATTTCCTTGGCTCGGGCGCCAGAAATGCGCTTGCCGGCCTAGCTCAGTTGGTAGAGCAGCTGTTTCGTAAACAGCAGGTCCGGGGTTCGAGTCCCCGGGTCGGCTCCGAGCAGGGCGAACGAGATCCGTAGCCATGCCGAAGTGGCGAAATGGCAGACGCGCTACGTTCAGGGCGTAGTGGGGCAACCCATGGGAGTTCGAGTCTCCCCTTCGGCACCAGGGTCTCGTTTCGATACCTTAACAATCGATCGAAGTGACAGGGAAGGGCGATCGCTGGGTCCCGATGGATCTAGAGGAAAGTCCGAGCTGCAAAGAGCGAGGGTGCCTGGTGAAAGCCAGGGAGGCGCTTTCGAGCGTCGACAGTCCAGATTGGCGCATCGCAAGATGTGAGAGCAACAGAAACCATTCCGCCCCGGCCGAACGGCTAGGTGCGGCTGAAAAGGGCAATCCTCCCCGCAGCAATCTCCGATCCGGCCGCAAGCAGGTTGCTCGCCGAGGCCGAAAGACGAGAGCAGTCGCCGTCTCGAACGGTGACCGGTCGCAAGACCGAGAGAGATGATCGCCAGGAACAGAACTCGGCTTACTCTCCCTTCACTTCGATCGCACGGTGCCCTTAGCTCAGTCGGTTAGAGCGCTTGTCTGTGGAACAAGAGGTCACGGGTTCAAGCCCCGTAGGGCACCCCTCTCAAATGAATGTCGGTCGCCCGGAATGCGCGAGTAGCTCAGTGGATAGAGCACTGGTCTTCGGAACCAGGTGTCGCGGGTTCGAATCCTGCCTCGCGCACTATATCGAATACATACGGGGTTCTTCCGCCCTCGGTATTTAGTTCGCCCCCATCCGGCGCCAAAACGAAAGCACCCATGAGTTCCACTACCGTTGTCCCTCCGCTTCTTCATCATGTCATGATCGCGATCCCGCCCGCGAGCGAAGCGACCGCCCGGGCGTTCTATTGCGAGCTGCTGGGACTTGCCGAAACCAGCAAACCCGAGTCGCTTGCGTGCCGTGGAGGACTCTGGCTCTCGACGGGGACGCTCGCTGTGCATTTGGGGATCGATCAGGATTTCCATTCGGCGCGCAAAGCGCATATCGCCCTACAGGTCGACGATCTCGGCGAGATACGAACGTTGCTGACCCGGCATGGGTATGCGGTCAGCCCGGTCGAATGCGAGCTTCCCGGCTTTCAGCGATGCTATGTGTCCGATCCGTTCGGGAACCGTATCGAGCTGATGGAAGCCCAATAGCGGTCCGGTCTGCGAAAATCCCCAGAGTTTGATGAACCGGGGGGATTCCATGAACGCATATATCCTGTCGATCGGCGCCGAGCTGCTACACGGTCATATCACCGACACCAACGCGACCTTTCTTTCTCAGGAGCTGGATGCTCGGGGAATCGAGCTGCTGCACGTGATCCAGGTCGGCGACGACCGCGAGCGTATTCGCGAGTCGGTCGAGCGCGCCCTGGGCGAGGCCGAGATCGTGATCTGCACTGGCGGCATCGGTCCGACCGAGGATGATCTGACTCGCGAGGGTATCGCGGATGCGATCCACGAACAGCCGCGGATCGATCAGCAATTGCGCCAGAGCATCGAGGCGTTCTTCGCCAATCGCGGT
Organism: Thermomicrobia bacterium; assembly: GCA_044464585.1. Classification (GTDB taxonomy): domain Bacteria; phylum Chloroflexota; class Chloroflexia; order Thermomicrobiales; family UBA6265; genus JAMLHN01. The sequence continues at coordinate 22,189 of JBIQLF010000003.1, read as the reverse complement.
CTGGAGATGCCGGAGCGCAATGCCAAGCAGGCTTGGCTCGTTCCTTCCGCCGAAGCGCTTCCGAATCCGATCGGCACCGCGCCAGGCTGGTTCGTTCAGAAAGAGGGCAAGGTCATCATCTCGATGCCGGGCGTACCGCGCGAGATGAAGCGAATGTGGTTCGAGCAGGCGGCCCCGCGACTTGGCCGCCTGCTGTCGGGACGATCGTATAGCTCGGTCACACTGAAGACGATCGGCATCGGCGAGTCTGCGCTCGAAGAGATGATCGGCGATCTGGTGGCGAAGACGAACCCCATCGTCGCGACATATGCCAAGGACGATGGCGTTCACGTGCGGGTTGTCGGAATCGGCGAAGACGAGGTGGCTGCGCGCACCATCCGAGACAAAGCGGCCGAAGAGGTGGGCCAGCGCTTGCAGCTCTGGATCTATGGCCACGATGATGTCAGCCTTGCCGGTTCCCTCGGACGCCAGCTGACCGCGCGTGGATTGCGTCTCCGGATACTCGATGCCGGCGGAGGCGGTCAGTTCGGAGCGCTGATGTTCGGCGATCCCGATAGCGCCGGAGTCACTATCGAGGCGACCAGTCGCAACGCCGGCGCGTGGCCGGCCCATGTGCTCGCCAAGGAAGCCCATGCGGGGGCCGCGGATGTGTTGGGCATTGGGATCACGCTCAATGTGTCACCCGCGGGAACAGTCTTCGACGGCATCATCGGTGTTGCGATCGCCGGTGCGGTCAGCGGTTCCCAGGAATTTCCGATGCGATCATCGATTCCGGAGCTGCAGCGTCGATCGATGCTTTTCACCGCCGATCTGCTTCATCGACTGCTCGAATCACCTGCCTGAAACGAGTCGACGATCGTCCGCTGGCGATCGAGCATGGAATCGCGTTGCTGATCGGTTGCATCGTCCCACCCCGCGAGATGCAATGCGCCGTGAGCGACCAAGAAACGCAGCTCGTCTGCCAGGGACCACCCGTCGTCGTGGCGTTGCCGTTCGGCTTGATCGACCGAGATCACGATGTCGCCGCCGGGCGATTCATCATCCGCGAATGTGAGGATATCGGTCGGGCCCGGGATACTCATGAACTCTTCGTGCAACCGGGCGATGTGCGCGTCATTGGTCAACACGATCGAAACCGTCCAGGCAGACGCTTCGGTTTCGGTCGTGAGAGCGTAGCAACAGAGATTCGATAGTTCGTCGGCCAGCGCCAAATCGATCGATTCCGTCAGATCGAGCAATTCGGCATCGCATTCGTGATCCAATTCCACATCGGTCACCCTCCGGAGAGGGCCGTTCGAGCAGCCTCGTTGAGTCGTTTGCCGTCGGCCCGGCCGCCCGCCATCTGGATGAGGACCGGCATCAACGTGCCAATGTCCTTCGGACTCGCCGCTCCGGTTTCCGCGATCGCGCGAAGAACCAGCTCGTGAATCTCCGCTTCGGAAAGGGCGGACGGCAGATACCGCCGCAACACGGCCAGCTCCGCGGTTTCCTTGTCGACCAGATTGATGCGGCCGGCTGCCTGGAATTGATCGATCGATTCCTGGCGGCGTTTGGCATCGCGTTGCAGAACAGCGAGCTCTTCCTGAGAGGTTAGCGGGGTCCCTTTGTCGATGCGCGCGTTTTTCAGCGAAGACATCGTGTAACGAATCGTATCGCGGGCGACCGTGTCGCCTGCTTTCATGGCGTTCTTGAGATCATCGCGCAATCGGGTGTCGAGGGTAATGTCGCTCATCGATTCCTCATCAGACCATGGTTCCAAGTTTCTTGCCGCCCATCACATGGAAATGCAGATGGAAGACGGTCTGCCCAGCCTCCGCGCCATCGTTGGTGACCACTCGATACCCGCATTCGAGCAGACCTTTTTCATCGGCGACCCGACGAGCCAGATCGAGAAGCTCAGCGGCGACGATCGGATTTTCGAGATCGCGCAAGGCGCTGATATGGCGCTTGGGAACGACCAGAACATGCACGGGCGCCGATGGCTCGATGTCATCGAACGCGACCGCATGCTCGCTCTGCGCCACGAATTCGGTGCCGAGCTCGCCATTTGCGATTCGGCAGAAGATGCAGTTTTCGTCCAATGCAGAACCTCGACCGACTTTCTGAATTCCAAGTGACGCCACCGGCCGGAAGACGGGGCGCCCGAGTATCAATCGCAAGTGTCCATCATTCGCAGCAGCCCCTGCATATATCCAATGGCGTGGGCCCGCCCTCGATGCTGCCAGTCGCTGTCGTCGTCCATGTGCGGGACGTGATCGTCGAGCAAGAAGCCATCGAACCCGACCCGTTTCAATGCCAGCATCACCTCGGCCGGATCGTAATTTCCTTCGCCGATGAAGCATTCCTGGAATGCCGGCACGGTTCCCTGGACGTCCCGGAAATGGATATAGAGAATCTTTCCGATCGGACCGAAGCGCTCGATCATGCGCATGACATTCGACCGTCCGCCGGGCATTTCGGAACAACAACCGAGACAGAGATCGAGTCCCCAGGCAGGACTATCCGCGATTGCCATCCCTTTTTCGAACCCTTCGACACTGCCGAAGATTCGCGGAACACCACCCAACATCGGCACAGGGGGATCGTCCGGGTGAAGCGCCAGTTTCACCCCGGTCTCCTCGGCAACAGGCAGCACCGCCTTCATGAAATAGGCGTAGTTCTCCCACATCTGGTCATGAGTCAGGATGGCTTCGTCTTCGACGACCAGCGTTGCCAGATGCTCATCGGTCTTGGCGACGAATTGCCGCGCTCCACCGGCCGCATCGACGGCAGCCATGTCGAACGATGTCACATGCGCTCCACCACGACCGGAAGTCACACGGCTGGTTCGCCAAACCGAATTCGGCATCCAGTGGAATCCGAGAATGGGGATTCCCGCTTCTGCCATGGCGCGAATGATCGATCGATAATTGGCGATCTGTTCGTCTTTTCCGGGCAGGCCGAGCATAGCCTTGTCATAAAAATGAATCGGAACATTCTCGATTGCTTCGAGCGTGAGATCGAACGCGTTGCATTGTTCGACCAGCGCCCGCAAATCCCGAGCTTCCCAGCGCACTTCGCCTGGGAGCTTCGGAGTGTTCATCTGCACACCACGCACACCGATCTGCTGAGCGAATCGGAGTTTTTCGTCGTTCAGCACATTGAATTGACCGATTGCGATCCGAATCATTGGTGCGTTCTCCTGCCCGTGTGGCGTTCCCGCGCGCCGCTCCGCCGTCATTGCCGTCGCCGGTAACAATGCGGCCGCGTCCGGGAACTGTCAAACGTTCTCGGTTGACAAATCCCGATGCCGTTGTAAGGTTGGGATACGATATCAATACCAAACCGGTTTCGAACTCGAACGAGTGGAGGAGTGCGTCGACCATGACGGCAATTACTCGCCGGAGATTCCTGGGTACCACCACGGCAGCCGCGACCGCGCTGGGCTCGACCCGGCTGTCCGAGATGCTTTCGGCCAAGGCCGCCCCCGCCGTATTGCAGGAGAAAACCAAGCTCACGTACTGGGGTGGTTTGATCTTTTCCGACGATGCAAACAACCTGCTGGTGGACACGATCGATCAGTGGGGCAAAGACAACAACGTCGAAACCGAAGTGGTCATGATCAACCAGAACGAGACCAACCAGAAGGTCTCGGCGGCAGTCGAAAGCGGTTCGATGCCGGATGCGCTCGATATGGGACTCGATCTGCAACTGCTTTTGACCAACACCGGCCAATTGCTGGAGCTCGACGATCTCTATGCAACGATTGGCGATGCGCACGGTGGTTGGTATCCATCGATCGATGGTGCCGCCAAGCTGGCGGGCGCCATCACCGGCATTCCATTCGGCCCGTCCGGCAACCTGCTCTTTTCTCGCAAGGACGTGCTCGATGCGGCCGGGTTGACGCCACCGCCCTCTACCTGGCAGGAAGTGCGGGAATGGTCGCAGCAGACCCAAAAACCGCCGCTTTATGGCATGGGATTCGCATTGTCGAATGTGGGCGACGGCAACATGCAGATGTCCGTTCTGCAGTCGTATGGCGGCCGCATTGCCGATGACGCGGGCACGACCGTAACCATCGACTCGGCCGAGACACGGGACTATATGGACTGGGTCACGGGCGCTTATGCCGATGGGTTGTTCCCCCCAGGCGCTACCACCTGGGATGGCGGCGGCGACAATACCGCGTATCTTGCGGGGCAGGCCATTTTTATAGCGAACACCGGCAGTGTGCATATTGCGGCCGCCACCGACGATCCCGAGCTGGATGAAGCCACCGACTTTGCTGCGCTCCCGTCGGGACCCGTCATGCAGGTATCGCCGATCAACCCAAATGTGCGGGCAATTCCAACGTCGACCAAAGACCCCGATACCGCCAAGGCGCTCCTGGAGTTCCTGGCCAACAAAGACTTCATGGAACAGTATTTGAATGTCGCGATCTACGGGCCGGCGCTCAACGAGTATGCCAGCTTCGCCATCTTCCAGGAACCGGTGCACAAAGGGTTGCTCAATCTGGTCGAACACGGAACTGCTCCCGGTTTCCCCGATGTCTACAACACGGCATATGCGGACTTTTCGGCCAATTTCATCGTTCCCAAGATGGTCCAGCGGGTCGTCATCGACGGGCTCTCGATCGACGATGCGGTCAAGGAAGCCCAGCAACAAGGGCAGCTCATCTACGACAAGTACAAGTAGTTCGCCCATACAGATTCGAACGGAGATGCCACCAGCGTGGCATCTCCGTCCATTCTGATCGGAACGCTCTGCATGGCAACTCCCGCGACCGCCGACCGCGTGATTCACGACCGGCCGTTCCTCACGTTCGCTCGCCGAAATGCGCTCTGGGGATATGCGTTGGTGCTCCCGGCATTGGTATTACTCGTCGGTCTGGTGGCCTACCCGTTTTTCTATGCCATCTATATCTCGTTCACCAGTCGCATCGTGGGCGACCCTGGGCATTGGATCGGTCTCGACAATTTCCGGTATCTTTCCAAAACATCGAGTTTCGCCAAAACCGTGCGCAATACGATCACACTGGTGGTCGTTTCTGACATTCTCAAGCTCATCGCCGGTCTCGGTCTGGCGCTGATCCTCAACGAGCAGATTCGCGGTCGTGGACTCTTCCGGGCGTTCGTGCTCCTCCCTTGGGCCATGCCGGGGTTCGTGGCGTTTCTCGTCTGGCGCCTCTTGTTCACGCCGATCGGCGGCGGAATCAATCTGGTGCTCAGCCAGACCGGAATCGACAACAGCTACATCGACTGGCTGGGACAGAAATCGACCGCACTGCCGGCGGTCATCATTGCGACGGTCTGGCGTGGATTTCCATTCTGGTGCATCTCCTTCCTGGCCGCGCTGCAGACGGTGCCGGGCGAGCTCTACGAAGCAGCCAAGATCGACGGGGCAAGCGCCGTCCAGCGTTTTCGATCGGTGACCTTGCCGCATCTGCGCCAGGTCATTCTGGTGGTCGTGCTTCTTTCCTCGATCTGGACTGCCAATAGCTTCGAGAATATTTGGCTGATGACGCAGGGCGGTCCGTCCGACGCTACGATGGTCTTCCCGGTGCTCGCCTATTTCGGAATGCAAACGCAGCGGCTGGGCGAAGCCGCCGCGGTCTCTGTGGCGATGGTTCCGGCATTGATCATCCTGGTGTTCTTCGTCACGGCACTGATCGAGCGGGGAGAGGATTGACCGTGGGTTTGTCGGCTCCCACCAAATCGCGCGAGATATGGCCGAAGATCGCGATCTACCTCATCCTGGGCGTGGTGTTTCTCATCATCATCTTTCCTATCTACTGGATGCTGACGATTTCCCTCAAGCTTCCACGCGATATCTACCGCACCCCGTCACTCTGGCCGCATACGGTGACCATGGAGAATTACCGGATTCTGATCGACAAGAAGGGTTTCCTGACCAATATCAAGAACAGCCTGATCGTCGCGGGTTCGGTGACATTCGTTTCGGTCTTCGTGTCGGCATTTGCCGCATATAGCGTCGTTCGATTCAAATACCGGTTCCGCGGGCTCATCGGCCGCTTGATCCTGTTCGCCTATCTGACGCCGGTGTCGTTGCTTTTCATCCCGCTTTCGATCATCATCGCCCGGCTGCATTTGGCGAATTCACTCTTCGGTTTGATCGTCGTCTATCTGACATTCTCGATTCCATTGAGCACGTGGCTGCTCTCCGGATATTTCCGAGGGGTACCGGCCGATCTGGAAGAACAAGCGCTCGTGGACGGGTCGGGCAGGTTGGGAGCACTTTTTCGCATTCTGCTGCCGCTGTCGGCACCGGGCCTGGTGGCGGTTTCGATCTTCACCTTCACTGGCGCGTGGAACGAATTGTTGCTCGCCTTGATCTTCATTACCTCGGAAAGCAAGCGTACTGTTCCATTGGGTCTGAACTACCTCATTACCGGCGATGTGTTCCTGTGGGGACCGATCATGGCCGGAGCCGTGCTCTCCTCCCTTCCGGTGATCGTTCTCTACTTCCTGGCGCAACGATTCATGGTTGCCGGGATGACCGCCGGATCCGTCAAGGGCTGACGTGTGGTCGGAAGACCAGCGATACTGCATGCATGACAATCGTCCACCTGACCATTCGCAATGCCTGAGCTTCCAGAAGTCGAGACCGTCCGGCGCAGCTTGACGGGCCGGGTCATCGGCGCCAGCGTCGAATCGGTGCGCTTTCGAGATTTCCCCGGGGTGGTTGGAGTACTGGAGCCGGCGCAGTTCGAGCAAATGATCCTTGGCGAGCGATTCGAGCGGATCGATCGCCGGGGCAAGCATCTTTGGTTGCCATTCGAAGGCGGAAATGGACTCTTCGTCCATTTGATGATGACCGGCCAACTGTTGTTGCTCGAACCGGACAGCGCCCCGGTGCGGTTCGAGCATCTCCGGCTCGGTCTGTCGAGTGGTTGGGATCTGGCATACGCCGATCAACGCAAATTTGGCCGTGTGCAATGGCTGACGGACAACGCCTGGCTTGGGAAGGAACGAACGATCGGCCCGGAACCGCTCGGAGCAGACTTCACGGCCTTTGCGCTCGAACGGCAACTCAGTGGGCGAACTGCCCCGATCAAGGCAGTCCTGCTCGATCAGCGACGCGTGGCCGGAATCGGCAATATCTATGCCGACGAGGCGCTCCATCGGGCCGGGATTCATCCGGCCCGGCCAGCGGGTTCGCTTGCTTCACCGGAGATCGAGCGACTCCACGCCGCCATCCGCGCGGTGCTGGAAGAAGGTATCGCGCATCGAGGCACCACGTTTTCCAGCTATCGCGATGCGGACGGAATGCTGGGAACCAACGTCTCCAACTTGCGCGTCTATGGTCGCGGCGACCGGGGAGTCTGCGATCGATGCGGGACTCCGCTCCGGCGATTGAGAATCGCTGGGCGGAGTTCGCATATATGCCCCAGCTGCCAGCCGGATCCTTCGGTCGATCAGCGGCTGTAATACTCGATCACGAGCTGCTCATTGCAGATCACCGGAATTTCGAGCCGCTCGGGCGCATATGCGTATCGGGCCGTGAACGCACCGAGATCGGCTTCCACATACGGCACGGACGAACCCTGATTGCGCAGCTCATTGAAGATCATCATCGATTGGCTGCGTGGCTTGACCGCGATCACATCGCCTGGTTTCAGGCGCTGGGACGGAATCGTGGCTTTCTGTCCATTGACCGTGAAATGGCCATGCGTCACATACTGCCGGGCCGCGTACATCGTGGGTGCGAGTCCCGCACGGTAGACCAATGCATCCAACCTGCTTTCCAGGAGTCCGATCAGGTTGTCACCGGTGACGCCCGACATGCGACTGGCACGATCGAACATTCGATGCAGGTATTTCTCGCCCACGTTGTATTGGAATCGCAGTCGCTGCTTTTCCAGCAGCTGAATGCCGTATTCGGACTTGCGACGGCGCCGATTGGTTCCAGCCGCGCCGGGTGGATTCGGTCGCTTTTTCATGATGCGCTCGGCCTTGGGTGTCAACGCAACCCCGAGCGCACGCGACTTCTTGACTTTCGCGCCGGTGAAATTCATATAGTGTTCTCCTCATTGTCAATTGTCATCGAAGCACCACCGCCTCTTCCCACCGACGGGATGAGGTAGCAGTCAATATCATACTAAAATCGTCGGAATTCGGCTCGCTACGACCCGCTCTGGTCGACACAGGGAATATTGGCAAACCCCGATTCTGCTCGGGTCACGAAGTTGGAGCATGAGACAACGTTGTTCGTGATGTCGGGATCCTGGATGAAGAAGCCATAGCCGGACGAGTCCGCCTGGGCGGTATTCGCGATGAACTGGTTGTTGCTTCCCGAATCGACCCCCGCGACGACGTGTGTCTGGAATCCGTCTTCCGGGGTCGTGACGCCCACATTGTTGCGAATGATGAAACCATTGCCGCGAATATCGACCCAGGAAGCCGCGCCAGTCATTCCGGCGCCATCGTAGGAACCGAATTCGATGGCGCCGTTCGACGATCCGGCATGGACGAGAACGGATTCCGCTGAGGTGTCCCAGATACGGTTGCGAGTCAGGTGTACCCGGTCGCTCTGATCCGCTTTGCCGCCGGAGATTCGGGGCCAATCCGCAACCGCCGATCCGATCGTTATGCCATTACCCTGGTTTTCACTCCGGAGCCCCGTGTGGTGTATTTGCGAGTCCTGCACCACTCCATCGACGGCCGCACCCTGGAATCGAATTGCTTCGCTGCCAGTCGTATGCACGTCGACATTGTCGACCTGGACATCCTGCGCACCATCCACCACGATCCCCTGGTCCGCGTTGGTGATCGTGATTCCCCAGACACCGGCATAGTCGCCCGCAATCCTCAAACCGATACCTCGACTCCAGTCACCGGCGTCGAGAATTGCTTCCGGCGATCCGCAAATCCAGATCCGCTGGCCTTGCGCTCCTGAGGCGGTCAATTCGAAGGAGCCGGAATATCGTCCATTGGCCAGTGTGATCCGATCGCCTGCCTGGGCACTGGCAAGAGCGCTCGAGAGTTCTCCGGCATCGTGCACGGAGACGTCTCGTTTGGCGGTCTCCGGACAAGCCGGATTCTGAGGCACCGATACCATACGCCCCATCCATTCGGGCATCGGGGCCATTTCTCGAGCAATCGTCGAGGATGCGTCACTCGAACCGGCGGTATTCGGGGTGAGATCACGAGCGGAATTGCCCGCTTCGGCGGTCTGCTTCTGGGCGGTTTCGGGGCGGCTCGGCGGTTGCGTCGGTACCGACGCGCTGCCGCTGGTAGCCGGAGAACCAACTGTCTCCGTTGGTGTGGGCGTGGCTATATCGATCCGGGTTCCCGAAGAAGCGAAAAAGACCAGATAGATCACGATGAGCAACGAGGCCCCAAGAATTGCTGCCGCAATCAACCGCCGTTGTTGATATTCCAAGACCGCTCCTTCATTCGTAAACCCGAGACCACCGGCGAAGTGTGGAAAATCGAATTGCCAATTGCAACTTGACCCGTCGAAGAGTAGGGTAACGAAATCGGCGTGATGTGACTCCGCGCACAACAGACTCGATGTGGGAGGACGGATATGTACGAAGTATTCCCGATCGTTGCTGGCATCGTCATCGGTTTGCTCGTGCCCAGGTTCGTTGCGTCAGCGCAACAACGGCGCTGGGTCTATGCGTTGCTCGGTATTGCCGTTGCCGCGCTGGCGACGATCATTGCGGGCGAGGAGTGGTTTTTCATCTTCGTGGATCTTGCCGAGGTCTTCCTCGCCATGGGGATCACGATCTATCTCGTCGACTATCTCGCCCGGAGGAACACGACTCCCATTCATTAGGCGTCCGTCCGGCGCCGGGAGAAGCCGCCCCAAGATAGTGGTATGCATCGAAAGGAACCAGAGTGGATCAAACGGAACCGATCCAATCGGCGCTCTCCGAGGACCAACTGTCCAGAAGAACAATGGTAAAGGTCGCGGCTGCCAGTGTCGTGACCGGTGAATTCCTATGGGCATCGCCAGCCGCCGCGAGCGTCCTGGCCGATGTCGCTGTGCCAAACAATTTTCACGCGCTCATCCATGTGACCAATCCCGAAGGCATGCAATACGCCTATTCAGCCTTACAGACCATGGCCGAGCATTACAGCAAGGCGAAGGCACGGTTGATCATCGACGGTTCCGCGGTCGATGCAGTCACGACGCCGGACGGACTGAGCAGTCTCGAAGCTGCCAGCAAATCGGGCGTCGATATTGCAATCGCCCGCGATGCGCTCGAGATCAATGGGATCGATCCGAAGTCGCTTCCCGATTTTCTGGATGCCGGAAACCCGGGCATCATTCTCGTCGTCGATGCGCTGGTGAAGGGATTCCACTACTACAAGCTGTGAGCCCGGCCGAAGTCTTGAATCTCACTTGCGGCCGAGGCGAGCCCTGACCGACGCCGATCCAAGAACGAGCCGGGTCGTGGCGCGCCTCGTCCGGGCACTTGGGTCTGCCATGCTTGGCCGCGACCACGAACGAAGATCAGGAGAGGAGTTCTTTGAGATGCCCAGGGGGCCGCTTCCGTCGACACATCTCGATCTGCTCGAACGCCCGCTTATGGGCCACCTTGCGACCGTCGATTCGACAGGCCGACCCCAGGTCAATCCCGTATGGTTTCTCTACGATGGCAAGAGGATCCTCCTGAGCATCAAGGGCGATACGGCCAAGTTGCGCAATTTGCGGGAAAACCGCTGGGCTGCGCTTTCCGTACTGGATCCGGACCGACCGTTTCGCTATCTCGAATTGCGCGGGCATGCAATCCTGTTCGAACTCTTCACGACCCTGACGTTCGTCAACCAGCTCGCACAGAAATACACCGGCGCCGCCTTCACGGGTGGACATGCGGGTGAAGAGCGATACCGGGTCACGATTGCGATCGATTCCTGGACGTCGGCCAGCGACTAATCGCGATTCGATCCGGCATACCGGTTGGTCGCGTCGATCAGGGCGCTGGTGATTCCCGGTTCCCATACCGAATGTCCGGCGTCTGGCACGATCACCAGATCGGAGTGCGGTATCGCCTTGTGGAGCTCCCAGGCATTCCGGACCGGACAGATCACATCGTAACGACCATGCACGATCGTCGTGGGAATATCCCGGAGGCGATTGGCGTTTTCCAGCAGTTGATCCGGTCTATCGAAGAATCCCTTGTTGACGAAATAGTGATTCTCGATCCTGGCAAAGGCCAGGTATTCTTCGTCGGTTCCCGGTTCCACATTGGGCCGCAATGCGCTCGTCGACCATTCCCAGAGGGACCATGCGCGGGCCGCTTCGATTCGAGCCGCTTCGTCGTCCCCGAATAACCGGCGGTGGTAGGCGGCCATCAAATCACCGCGCTCGTCTTCTGGAATCGGTTCGAGATACCGTTCCCAGACATCGGGAAAGATATTGCTGGCGCCCTCCTGATAGAACCATGTCAGTTCATATGGCCGCAGCATGAAGATTCCGCGGAGAACCAGCTCGCTCACGCGCTCCGGATGAGTCTCGGCATAGGCGAGCGCCAGGGTGCTACCCCAGGAGCCACCGAACACCTGCCAGCGGTCGATATCCAGCGACTCGCGGATCCGCTCGATGTCTTCGACCAGGAGCCAGGTCGTATTGTGCTCGACCGAAGCATGGGGCGTGCTGCGCCCGCACCCGCGCTGATCGAAGAGAATGATGTGATACGCATCCGGATCGAAAAGGCGGCGCTGCCCAGGATTGGTGCCGCCACCGGGACCGCCATGGAGAAAGACCACGGGTTTGCCCTCCGGATTGCCCGACTGCTCGACATAGAGTCGATGGCCGTCGCCCGTGTCCATGAACCAGCTCTGGAATGGCTCGATTTCGGGAAAGCGCTCGGGCACAATCAACCCTCCGATTTCGAACCGATTTGCGGTACGCCGCCCTCACGCGGAAACGAAACCAACCCGCTTTCGGCGTAGTACACCAGCTTCTCCCGGGTGTCGGTGATGTCGTTGTTGCGCATCGTCAATTGCCCGATCCGGTCTTGCGCATCGAAGGAGGCGGCGCCCTTTTCCATCGTCAAGCGGCTAGCATCGTAGGTGAGATTGGGGGAGGTTGTGTTCAGAATCGAGTAGTCATTGCCCCGCCGCAGTCCAATCGTCACTTCGCCGGTAATGACCTGGGCAACCCAATGTTGCAGCGATTCGCGCAACATGAGCGCCTGCGGATCGAACCAGCGTCCTTCGTAAAGCAGGCGGCCGAGGCGGCGGCCATTGGTTCGCAATTGCTCGATGGTATCTTCGTTGTGGATACCGGACACCAATCGATCGTAGGCGATATGGAGGAGGGCCATACCGGGCGCCTCATAGATTCCCCGGCTCTTCGACTCGATGATGCGATTCTCGATCTGGTCGCTCATGCCGAGTCCGTGGCGCCCCCCGATCTCATTCGCCGCGGTCATCAATGCCACATGATCCTGGAATGTCGCGCCATCGAGAGCGACCGGGAATCCCGCTTCGAAGCGAATGGTTACTTCCTCATAGGGAATTTCGATCTCCGGTTTCCAGAATGCGACGCCCATGATCGGCTCGACGATGGTGATGCCGTTGCTCAATTCTTCGAGATGCTTGGCCTCATGCGTGGCGCCCAGCATATTGGAATCGGTCGAATAGGCCTTTTCGGCGGACATGCGATAGTCGAACCCGGCGTCCGCCAGATACTGGGACATTTCGGCCCGGCCACCCAGCTCATCGATGAACGCCGAATCGAGCCAGGGCTTGTAGATCCTGAGCGCGGGATTGACCAGCAGCCCGTACCGGTAGAACCGCTCGATATCGTTGCCCTTGTAGGTGCTGCCATCGCCCCAGATGTTGACATCATCTTCCATCATGGCCGCAACCAGGATCGTTCCCGTGACCGCCCGGCCAAGCGGCGTCGTATTGAAATACGGCACCCCGGCCGTGGTGATATGGAATGCGCCGCATTGCAGCGCGATCAACCCTTCGCGCACCAGCTCGTGGCGACAATCGACCAGGCGGGCGTTTTCGGCGCCATATTCGAAGGCCCGTCGCGGGATATCGTCGTAATTGGTTTCGTCCGGTTGCCCCAGATTGGCCGTATAGGCATACGGCGTCGCCCCGTGCTGGCGCATCCAGTAGAGCGCGGCGCTCGTATCGAGCCCGCCCGAGAATGCGATTCCGATCTTTTCGCCAACCGGAAGACTACCGAGGATATTTCCCATTGCACCCGCCATTTGCCATCAGTCGATCCAACATTCGATCGTGCCGATTCTACGATCTTCGTAGCCGGCGATCGCGCCCATCGAAGAAATTTGGGATCGGACGCATCCTACAACCCAGCTCGGAGCGGATCTATCTGATCTTCTTTTTCGCAGCTGGCTCACCGAGGGTCAACATCAGCCGGTTTGCGTTCGCAAAGAACGCGGCGTAGTTGAGGATGTCCAGAATCTCGATATCGGAGAGTCCCTGAGCCCGAAGCGGTGCCAGGTCCGCGCCAGAAAACCCTTCTGGATCGAAGGTCAGTTTGGCGCATGCATCGACGATCGCGCGTTCGACGGGCGGCAGGTCGGCGTCCAGTCCATCATCGAGAAAGCGCTGGGCGAGCGGGCGATTCTTCGCAAAGTTGGCGACATGGCGCGCATGCACCGAAGCACAAAAGACGCATCCATTGATGCGCGATGTGGTGGTGGCGCCCAATTCCCGGTATCCGCTCTGCCGCGCTTCTTCGGTCGCATACACATGCCGATGCACGAGCGCTCGGGCCTGTAACGAACCGAAGTCGTTGGCCAGCACGAGCAGATAATCCGAAGCGTTCTTTCCCGACACAAACGTTTCGATCTCGGTTCGCCGGGAATCGGGCAGATCGGTGTCGATCGATCGTGTCAACCATGGTTTCCAGTCGAGCAAATCGAGTGTGAATTCGGGTTCGGTCATGCTGATTCACCAAGCGCTCGAAATGTCGCTACCAGCCGCACCTGATAGGAGACATATGCGACGGTCTGCGAAAGCGCCACGATTCCAGCCGGTGAAACACCGGCCGTCTCCAATGCCTCGATGTCTTCCTTGCGGCTTTCGGCCGGGCGGGCGACGATCAGATCGACGTGCCGCATGATGGCGTGCAAGCGTGGGTTCGCGGGCCATAGGCGCTCGAGATCGGCAGCCCGGTCGATATCGCCGGTATCGACATTGGTGTCTCTGGCGCGAGCAGCATACCAGTCCATCGCGGCGTTGCTGTGCGTGTGGGCAGCCGTACGCAGCGCGATCAGGCAGCGCTCGGCCGGAGACAGGGCGGCCGCAGACTCGGCGTCCGGGTCGAAAACAGCGTCATAGTACGCCTGCATCTGCGATGCGAGCTCGGGCTTTTGCCCCCGCAAATCACGGATGGCGGCCGAGGCATCGGTTCCCAACAGTTGATCGATCACATCGATATCGCGCTTCATTCGGCGGCATCCGCTCTCTGCTGGAGGATGCCGAGCAGCGATTCGTAGTCCTCTCCGATATCCACGCGCTGACCATCGACGAAGAAGGTCGGTGTGCCCGAAACGCCGCTTTCCACCCCACTCTCATGATCGTCATCGACGCGGACCCGGAATCGCCGGGATTCGAGATCGGCCTGCACCGTGTCGATATCGACACCAGCGATCGAAGCAATTGCAAGAATATTGCCGGCGCGGACGTCATCCTGGTTTTCATAGAGGGCATCGTGCATTTCCCAGAATCTGCCCTGGGAACCAGCCGATTCGGCCGCCTCGGCCGCCGCCTGCGCATACGCGTGTTCGTGGTTCAGGGGAAAATGCCGAAAGACGAACAAAAGCGAATCGCCCATCTCGGACCGGATGCGCTGCAGGATCGGATAGGCCGCGCCGGAATCCTCACATTGGAAGTCCCCAAACTCCACCAGCGTGACCGGAGCGCGATCCGGTCCGGACCGGTGATCGCGTTCCCCTGCGGGTGGATCCAATCTTGGCTCATGCGAAGAGTTCATATTTCAACCTCCACTTTTCTAAATGCCGCGACGAAACGAACGGCGCGGCCGCGGTCGATCATTCGTCCATTATCCCTGTCCACGCGACCGGAGGCGGGAACGTCTCCTAGGAAAAGAGCGTCTGCTGCAGCAAGAAGATATTGAGCGCGATGATGACCGCCGCAACCAGACAGGCCATGATCGTCGTCGAGAGGCGATTGACCAGCTCGCCCATTAGGCTTCTGCGCGCCGTAAAGATGATCAGCGGAATGAGCGCAAAGGGAATTCCGAACGAGAGGACCACCTGACTCAACACGAGCGTGCGCGTCGTATCGACCCCCAGCCCAATGATGATGAATGCCGGAAGCATGGTGATACCCCGCCGGATCAGGATCGGTATCTGCCAGCCGAGGAACCCGCGCATGATGACCTGGCCCGACATCGTGCCAACCGTCGAGGAGGAAAGACCGGCCGCGATCAGGGAGATGCCAAAGATCAGGCTCGCGCCACTGCCGAGCACCGGGGTGAGTGTTTCGTACGAACGTAGGATCAAATCGTCGCCGGGAGCAATCAGGTCGGTACCATGGAAGGTCACGGCCGCCATCAGCAACATGGCGATATTCACGAACCCGGCGATGCCCATGGCGACGACGATATCGGCCACCTCGAACCGAACGAGCCGGCGCCGTTGTTCGACATTCGCGGCGATCACTCGGTCCTGCGTCAACGCCGAATGGAGAAAGATCACATGGGGCATGACGGTGGCGCCGAGAATTCCCGCGGCAAGCAGCACACTCTCGGGGCCATCGAATCGAGGGGGCAGGAAGGAATCCGCCACCGCTCCAAAATCGGGGCGTCCCAGAACGGTTTCCAGCACATAGCACACCGCGATGACCCCGACGAAGATGGAGATCACCGCTTCTATGGGCCGGAATCCGTACGATTGCAGACCGAGGATGAGGAAGGTGGCAACCCCGGTCAGGACCGCCGCCGGAAACAATGGAATATGAAAGACCAGATAGAAACCGACCGCCGCTCCGAGGATTTCCGCCAGGTCGGTGGCGATGGCAACCAGCTCGGCAACGACCCAGAATCCGATGACGACTGGGCGTGGGAAGTTCGACCGGATCAACTGCGCCAAATTCCTGCCGGTTGCGATTCCGAGCTTGGCGGAGAGCATTTGGACCAGCATCGCCATCAAATTGGCGGCAAGGATGACCCAAACCAGCAGATAGCCGAACTTCGCGCCGCCCTCGATATTGGTCGCAAAGTTGCCGGGGTCGACATAAGCGATGGCGGCAATGAATGCCGGACCGAGAAACGGCAGCAGGCGAGTCAGACGCCCCGTTCCGTGCGCTTCGCCACTCAGGATCGCCTCGGCCCCGGCAAGCGTTCCGGCATCGAGCCGGCCCTCGACCGTTTCACCAGCATAGGTGCGTTCCCCACGGGCCGGAGATTCTCGTTGTGGTGGCGCCGTTTTCGATTTCATCCTGCCTCGTTCGTATCGCGGTGAACATGCGATTTAGCCGAGGCTAATTCTAAAGCTCGCAACGGCAGCTGACCAGAATTCGATCAGCGAATGGGAATAACCGCCGGCGAGCGGGCGGCTTCCGATGCCGAATCGGGATTCCCGGAAATCTCGCTTCGATCGATCGATTTCCGGTGGGAAATCGTCTATGGCCGCGGGGCGAGCCGGCCGGTCTGCTCGAGCATTTCCCCGACCGTTTGGGTTCGGAGCCCCGCCTCAGCAATCCGTTCGAGAATGATCGGTAGCGCATCCAAGGTATTCGACCACGACCGAGGCGCGCTGTATCGGTCGGAGTCGTGGAGTAGCAAGATGTCGCCAGCCCGCGGATGGCCGATGCGATCGGCGATGCCGCGAGGGGTGGCGGTCTCGTCCCAGTCTTTCCCCCAGCGACTCCACAGGACGGGAGTCCACCCCTGTCGTTTCGTTTCCATCCAGGACCCAAGCGTAAAAACACCATAGGGCGGTCGGTAGAGGCGAGGGGTGATCTGGGTCGAATCTTCGATGATGGCACGCGCCCGGCGGAGATCGCCGGCGAGATCCCACGGCGACCGACGGAGGTGCCCCCGATGCGTGAAGCCATGGACGGCAACTTCATGGCCGGCGGCCACGATCGCCGCCGGGGCTTCGGGATTGCGGACGATCTGTTCGCCTACGAGAAAGAACGTTGCCGTTGCACCGGCCGAATCGAGCATATCGAGGAACTGCTGAATCTGAACATCCGGACCATCATCGAATGTCAGTGCAACCCCGTTCGAACCGTCCACGCGCGACACCACGGGAAACAACGTTCGTCCCAGTTTCGATTGTGAGATGGCCGGTGCCGCATGCACCGCACCCACCGTGGTTAGGCCGGCAATGAATCCGCGGGTAGAAATACGCATGACAATCCTTCCTCGGCCAGCCGGGCCAATTCTCGGTGAAAACGTTCGACCGCCTCGTCCGTCGTCGAATGAGCCAGATCGAGCATTTCGACCGCCTCCGGTGGTTTGGACATCGCGAGCATCGTAACCCTTCCCGGAATCATCGCGGTCGCTGCAACGGTGCGCCCGCGTTCCGCGCCGAGCACATAGAGCAGATCGGACTCGTTGGCCGATCTGATTCGGGTCGACGCGGTCCGAGTGGCTCGCCACGCATCGTCGGGATGCGAAATCAATTGCCGGTATGGTTCCTGACTCAGTCCATATTGCACATATGGACTCTGCCTGATGCCATCCATTGCCGACGGTTGCACGAAAAGGACCACAGGCGTCCGGGCTTCTTCGGCGGCCTCCTGGATGGCAATGGCGCTTTCTGCCGTCGACAGCCGAATGGCCAGAATGACCGACCCGCCTTCGACCGTAGAGGCATTTGCCACAGGGGGCATCATGAAATCCACCGTTCCCCCGGTCCATGGTGTCAGCAGCAACCAGCATGCGAGCAGCATCATCGTGGCAAACCCGACGCGGCCATAGGCACGCTGGACCGGTCGTGATCGTATGCGCAACGCGGGATCGGTCCGCACCGCGTCGGCAACGGCGCCGGCAATGCTCATTCCCGAACGAGGCACCAAGTCCGGGTGATCGCCGGCCGCAATGCGCTCGATCGCCGGTCCGAGCGCTCGTTCGCTCGCGAGCCGCCAGGTGACTCCCGCTGCTTCCATGACATCGGCATTGCGCCGACCATGGCCCGGTAATGGCCGGAAGAAGAGGACAGGCACCCCCATCGCCGCGGCTTCGTGACAGGTCATACCGCCGCCATTCTGGATCAGACAATCGGCGGCCGCCAAATACTCCGGCATTGCTTCGGTCCAACCGAGGATGAGCGCATCGGCCGGATTCGCGAATCGGCGCGCCAGGCGAATTCGACTCGCCTCGTTCTTGCCGGTAATGACGATGGGGTACGCCCCGGCCTCCATCGCGCCCCGAACCACTGGCGCCAAATCCCCGACACCCCAGGCGCCCGCAGCGAGGAGCACGATGGTCTTATCCCGCGGAAGGCCGAGTCGTGCACGCATGGCCGACCGATCGACGGCAATGTCGAATCGAACATCCACCGGCATGCGGACGATCGTGGCCCGGCCACCCGCCGCCTGTACGAGGCGGCGCGACAGGTCGGACGCAACCAGGTGCATGGTCGTTTCAGGTCCCACCCACAGATCATGCACTCCATAGTCCGCGATGGCAGTTACGACCGGGATACAGATTCGATTCGAGCGGCGCAATGCATCGAGCACCGCTGTCACGATCGGGTAGGTCGAAATTACGACATCTGGCTGTTGGAGCCGTACCGTCTCCAGCAACCGCCTGCCGTACAGAAAACCGTAGAGCGCCCGCAGGCGCGGTGCGACATAGCGATGCGTCTTGAACGCGAATACAGGCCCGATGGTCCAGGTTGCATGCTTCAGTTGGAAGAGGTACCCGGCTCGCAAGGACCATGCGAGCAACCGGCTGACATCACGTGGACCATCTCGGGTGACGATGGTGTATTGTCCCGTTTCGAGCAGTTCCCGGGCTATCGACGAGGCTAATGCCTCGTGGCCGCCTCCAACGGCCGCGGTCAGAATGAGAACCGACCGTGGGCGATCCCCGATCGCACTTGGCGAACCTGGGTCATGGCTGTTCATGCCGTGTCCGCTTCGATCCGTGGTAGGCGAATGTATGTCGAGAGCGTGACGCAGGATGCGTCAATGCCGCACGATTCCAGTAGCGCGCTTGTGATCTGTGCAATCGCTTCTGCCGGTGTCGATCCATCTGTATCGATGACAACGATCCCATCGCTCGAACTGCCGCCGCTGGGCGATGTCACGATGATCGCCGCATGCCGGGGAGCGCCCAGCAAAACTCCCAAACGCAACCGATTGCTTTCGAGAAGCAAATATGCGGGGCTCGATCCGGTGAAACGGCGGAGATTACGTGCCGCCTCACGCTGTTCGCCCCAGTCCCGGCGTTGGGTCATGAACCAGCCGCCACGGTCTGCCCCGATGACCCCATAGTCACCCGGCTGGGGAAGATCGACTCCCGCGGATGCATCGGCACCGACGAAAAGCGTTACTGGACCAGGTGCGTCCGGCAACCAGGCCAGAATCGCGCTGGCAACATTCGGATCGGTGATTCGAACCAGTACGACCGATTCACCGGACAGCGGCGCCGAGCGAACGACGGGATGGCCCATCAATGACGCGGCACGTAAGGGGACCGGGGAAGAAGCGAAGATCCAAAACATGAGCACCAGCAGCGCCGTAATCGCGGACCAGCGCGGCACGCGGCGAGGCATCGAGGTGGCAACCGAGTGCCGCAACGGCGCCTGATTACGAACGGCCTGGAGCAGATCGTAGCCCTCTGATTCTCTTGGGGTGGCAAGCGGATTTCGCCCTGTGCTTGCATCGCGGACGAGCTGTTCGAGTGCCAGTTCGCTCCGCGCGAACGTAGCCGCTCCGGCCGCTTCCATGGTGAGCGCATTGCCCATGCCGTGTCCGGAAAGCGGGCGATAGAAGACGATAGGCAAACCGGCCTCGATTGCCTCCAGGCAACTGACGCCACCCGCATTCTGGACCAGACAATTCGATGCGGCCATAAGCAGCGGTATATCGTCACTCCAGCCCAGAACACGCGCGGTCGCTGGGTCCGAAAACCGCCGGTCGAGTTCGGTTTTCAGACGGTCGTTGCGCCCGGCGACGACGATCGGAAACGCACCCGCCGCAACTACGCGCTCGGCCGTCTCCGCCAGGTTGCCGACGCCCCATGCCCCGCCCATGATGAGACAGATGAACGCCTCCTCTGGCACTCCAAGCAGTGCTCTCGCCCGGTCGCGATCCGGCATCGACCGAAACCGCCGGTCGACGGGAAATCGTATGACTGTGGCATGGGCGCCAAGGTCCATCGCTTGTCGTTTGGATTCTCTGGACAACACGAAATGGGCGCCGACCGCGGGGGACACCCACATGGGATGGACGCCGAAATCGGTGACAGTCGCGGACACAGGCACATCCAACTTGCCGGCTTGGTTCAACTGTCCGAGACAAGCCGTGACGGTCGGAAAGGTCGATATGACATGGGTGGGATGCATCTGCCGGATGATGACCAACAGATTAGGACCCCAGATCGTGCCAAGCAACCAGCGAACCAACGCGACGGTACGGGGACTTCCGGTCCCACGAAAAACGATTTCGTAAATCCATGGCAGATGTCCCAGCAACCAGCTGTAGAAATCGACATGCAGCCAGCGCAACAGCGGACTCATCGCCTGAAGACCGTCGATGATGACCGCGTCCTGATCCTGGGCATGAAGCTCATGCTCGATCGCCCTTGCAGCCGCAAGATGCCCGCCACCCGCGGTTGCCATGAAGATCAGAACGCGCAGCGCCCCGGGTTTGGAATCGTGCTGGAATCCACGTCCGTTGGACGGCCATTGCCCTGGTTCGCCGTTCAGGCTCCCCCGATCACGCACATCGCCTATGCCCGTCAAACCGTTGCTGCACCCGTCACTGGACCCAGGTAAGGGCGATAGTCTACCCATTGGCAAGCACGGATGCAGCCGGTCTTGCGGCCGGCCACCCGAAATGCAGGAATGGGAATTTCCCCTGGTGCAGGCGATGATGCGAGAAGCCGCAGTATTCAGCCGGTGAGTGCCCGAACCGTTCGGCTGAGCCCGTCCGCGAAGGGGATAGCGGCACGAAATCCTATTTCTAACGCCGCAGAGATATCGGCGGCCGAATGCCGGATATCGCCCGGTCGCTGCTCGACATATTGCGCTTCGATTGTCGAACCCATGATCGTTTGCAGGTGGGTCACTACTTGATTCAACGAAACAGAGCGGCCAGAGGCGATATTGAACACGCGTCCGTTCGCTCCAGTGGCGTTTGCCGCGAGCAGGTTTGCCCGAACGACATCATCGACATACACGAAATCCCGGGTCTGCTCGCCATCCCCATAGATCGCGGGGGCGGCTCCATTCGCGAACGCGGAGATGAACCGCGGAATGACCGGGGCGTATGCCGAGAAGGGGCTTTGGCGCGGTCCGAATACATTGAAATAGCGCAGTCGAACCGTTTCCAGCCCGAAGACACGCCCGTAGAGCGCGCAGAGATCTTCGCCGGCGACCTTGGAAGCAGCATATGGCGAAGCGGGAGCGGAGGGCATGGGTTCGCGTTTGGGAGATTCCGGTTCCTCTCCGTAGACCGCACAGGAGGAGGCGAAAACCACTCGACGCACACCGACGTTGCGGGCCGCCTCGAGCAACCGGAGGGTACCCATGACATTGACGTCATAACATGCGGCCGGATCCGACATCGAACGCGGAACCGACGCATCGGCGGCTTGATGGAAGACCACGTCGACATCGCGCATTGCGGATCGCAACGCGGTGTCATCTCGCAGGTCGCGTTCGATGAACTCGACCCGATCGAGAACGCCCGCCAGATTATCCATGCAACCGGCCAAGAGGTTGTCGATCACTCGCACGTGCTGGCCATTCGCTACGAGCTGCTCGACAATATGCGAGCCGATGAACCCAGCGCCCCCGGTCACCAATTGCATCTCGGTGAAATCCTTTCGATCCCGATACGCACCTAGCTATCGCACGCTGAAGGCGTCGATGTCAGCATTGGTACGAAGGAGGGAATTACGGAATCAGGACCGGTCCGGCGGTGTTGGATCGATCGGAAAATCAGCACGCACAAGCTGCTGGCCCACGACCAACAATCGTGCAGGGGAATCGATTGCAATCGACGGAGCGGGTGATGGGACTCGAACCCACGACATTTTGCTTGGGAAGCAA
>JBIQLF010000002.1:71104-86108 GCA_044464585.1 Thermomicrobia bacterium | reverse complement strand
CAATCGTCCCCACATTCACATGCGGTTTGGTGCGCTCGAATTTTTGCTTGCCCACGTATCTGGTTCCTTTCGTTTCGATCACCGCATCCATGCGGCTCGAATCTGATTCCTTATGAACGACGCGCCTTGGCGATCATCTCTTCCTGGAGGCTCGCAGGAAGCGGCGCATAATGATCGAATTCCATCGAATAGACGGCCCGGCCCTGGGTCGCCGACCGCAGATCGGTGGCATACCCGAACATCTGGGCCAGCGGCACGAATGCCTTTACGACCTGGGCGCCGGCGCGCATCTCCATTCCCTGAATCTGCCCGCGGCGAGAATTCAGATCCCCGATGACATCACCCATGAAGTCCTCGGGCGTATTGACCTCGACCGACATGATCGGTTCGAGGATGACCGACTTGCCCCGGCGAACCGCTTCCTTGAGCGCCAGCGAACCGGCAATCTTGTAGGCGATTTCCTTCGAGTCGACATCGTGATACGAGCCATCGACCAGCGTGGCTTTGATATCGACCAGCGGATACCCGGCCTGGCCGCCGGTGATCATGGCCTCGCGGATTCCCTCGTCCACCGGCCCGATGAATTCGCGAGGGATCGCGCCCCCGACGATCTTGTCTTCGAAAACATACCCCTCGCCCCGTTCCTGGGGCGCGAACTCGACCACGCAGTGCCCGTACTGACCGGCGCCACCGGTCTGGCGAACGTGCTTGCCCTCGGCGCGCACCGGTTGGGTGATGGTTTCCTTGAACGCCACCTGCGGGCGACCGACGTTCGCGTCGACGCGGAACTCGCGCAGCAGGCGATCGACGATCACTTCGAGGTGCAATTCGCCCATACCGTCGATGAGGGTCTGGCCCGTTTCCTCGTTCGAGCGAACGCGGAAGGTCGGATCCTCCTCGGCCAGGCGCCCGAGCGCCGAACCCATCTTGTCCTGGTCGGCACGCGTTTTCGGCTCGATCGAGACCGAGATCACCGGTTCGGGGAAGACGATCGATTCGAGCACGATCGGGTTGGCCGGATCGCAGAGCGTATCGCCGGTAAAGGAGCCCTTCAACCCAATGACGGCGACGATATCGCCGGCGTGAACCGACTGGACTTCCTCACGGTGATTCGCGTGCATGCGCAGCAGGCGACCGATGCGCTCGCGATCGCCTTTGGTGGAATTGAGCGCATAGCTGCCCGATTCCAGCGTGCCGGAATAGACGCGCACATAGGCCAGTTTGCCAACATGCGGATCGGCCTGAATCTTGAAGACCAGACCCGAGAACGGCTGGCCCGGTTCCACCGAACGGATTTCCTCTTCCTCGGTGCGGGGGTTGGTTCCCGTGACGGGCGGAATATCCGCCGGCGATGGGAGGTAATACGTGATGGCATCCAGCATCGGCTGGATGCCCTTGTTCTTCAGCGATGAACCGCAGAGGACTGGCACCAGCGCGCCACTCAGCGTGGCGGACCGCAGTGCCTCGCGGAGCTCGTCGTTGGTCAATACGCCATCTTCGAGATAGCGCATCATCATTTCTTCGTCGGTCTCGGCAATTGCCTCGACCAGTTCCTGGCGCGCCGCGGCGGCGGCCTCGGCCATATCCGCCGGAATCTCGGTAATCTCGATCTTCTGACCAAGATCATCGTGATAGATGATCGCTTTTTCTTCGATCAGATCGATGACGCCCAGAAAGCTGGATTCCGCGCCAATCGGAAGTTGAATCGGCGCCGGTTTGGCCTTGAGACGATCGACGATCATCTCCAGAGTGCGCTCGAACGACGCGCCGGTCCGATCCATTTTGTTGACAAAACAGAATCGCGGCACCGAATACTTGTCGGCCTGCCGCCAGACGGTTTCGGATTGCGGTTCGACCCCGGCAACCGCGTCGAACACCACCACGCCGCCATCGAGAACACGCAACGAACGCTCGACCTCGACCGTGAAGTCGACGTGGCCCGGCGTGTCGATGATGTTGATGGTGTGGTTCTTCCACGAACACGTGGTGGCCGCCGAGGTGATGGTGATACCGCGCTCGCGCTCCTGGACCATCCAGTCCATGGTGGCGGAACCCTCGTGGGTTTCGCCCGGGCGATGCACGCGACCGGTGAAAAAGAGAATGCGTTCGGTCGTCGTCGTCTTGCCCGCATCGATGTGAGCAATGATGCCGATATTTCGCGTCCTCGCGAGCTGGGCTTGTTGTTGATCGACGGGCAAGGTTGCCGTACTCGTGCTCATTGCGTGTGGACTGTCCTGATCCTGCTTATGCGCTTCGAAACGATGCCGCTGTACGGCTTAGTAGCGATAGTGGGCGAAGGCGCGGTTCGCCTCGGCCATGCGGTGGGTGTCTTCGCGGCGCTTGATGGTCGCCCCCTGTCCGTTCGAAGCATCGAGAATCTCATTGGCGAGCTTCTCGGTCATCGAGCGACCGGAACGATTGCGAGCCGAACCCAGCAACCAGCGAATCGCCAGACTCTGGCGACGGCGGCCTTCGATCTGCACCGGCACCTGGTAGGTTGCGCCACCGACGCGCCGGGGTTTGACCTCGAGGAACGGCGTCGCGTTAGTGACGGCCTGCTCGAACACCTCGAGCGCGCCACGACCCGACCGTTCTTCGACGATCGAGAGCGCGTCGTACATCGTGCGCTCGGCCAGGCCTTTTTTGCCTCGCTCCATGAGCTTGTTGATGAACCGGGAGACCAGCTCGCTGTTGTATTTCGAATCCGGCACCGGCACTCGCGGCTCGATCTTGGTCCGTCGCGGCATGTTTTCCTCTCGCCTCCGATATGGTTCCTGTCGCCATCTCCGGCCGAATAGCCGGTGCGACGTCCTTCCTTACGTTCTCGTAATCAGACGAAAAAGCGGTAGACGCATATCTGCGTCGTTCCGCTTTCTCAATCGTGTCGTCTCAGTTCTGCAATTGCAGAGGAACCGAAAATACCGGTCACCCGGCGGTCGATCCGAAAATCGTCCTACTTCTTCGGCGCCTTGGTTCCGTATTTCGACCGCGCGTTCTTGCGGTTTTCGACACCGCGGGTATCCAGGGTGCCACGGACGATGTGATAGCGAACGCCGGGAAGGTCCTTGACCCTACCGCCGCGCACCAGCACGACCGAGTGCTCCTGCAGATTGTGACCCTCGCCCGGAATATACGCCGTTACTTCCAAATGATTGGAAAGACGAACGCGGGCGATTTTACGCAGCGCCGAGTTGGGCTTCTTGGGCGTCATCGTCTTGACCTGGGTGCAGACGCCGCGCTTCTGGGGAGCCCCCTGCGAACGGCGCGAGCGACCCGCATATCGACCAAGCGCATTATTGGTGAACCCCAGCGCTGGCGATTTGGTCTTCTTCTGAACGCTCTTCCGGCCCTTCCGGACCAACTGATTGATCGTCGGCACAATTGACTCCTATACAGACAAGCGGCTTGCCAAATACCGTGCTCTGCGGAAACGATCCGACCCGCAGCTGCGGCGCCACTCGCCCGGCAAGGGTTCGGCGCCCGATAACGACGGGCAGCAAATCCTCACGACGTGACCGCCTTTCGGCGGCCACAGCGGGGAATTCTAACGGTCAAGCGAATCGCGCGTCAAGGGATATCTCGGAATTCGCACGTTTGGGCCGTTCCTACCACCGAACGCGTGTTTCACCAGTCCTCTCTCGCACACGAAGGCAGGCAGAATGGGAAGAACTCCCCGGCAATGGATATGATCGCGCCCAGCACGAAATCTCTCGCGAGAGCCATGGGAAAGCCGGCGCTCGATCGAGCGCCGGCTTTCCGCTTTATGCAAAGAGCGAGTCCGGAGGCTAGGAGGCTGTTTCCTCCTCCGCCGTCCAGGGCTGGAAGCCCTCCAGTTCACCTTCGCCCATCGAGCCGTCCGACCCATCGGAACCGGGGATGAGACCGCTGGACATGAGATCCTGCATGTCCTCGTCCTCGGCTTCTTCGAGAACCGCGACTCCGCCCTCTCCTTCGAGCATGGTGGAGAGGTTGGTTTCATCCAGATCGGTGGTACCCAGTGGAGCGGCTCCGTAGAAACCGGAACCCGCCGGGATCAGCTTGCCAATGATGACGTTTTCCTTCAGGCCACGGAGCTGATCGACCTTGCCGTTGATGGCGGCCTCGGTGAGCACGCGGGTGGTCTCCTGGAAGGACGCTGCCGCCAGGAAGGAATCGGTTTCCAGCGACGCCTTGGTGATTCCGAGCAGCACTGGCATCGCCGTCGCCGGCTCACCGCCCTGCGCGAGGATCTCCTCGTTGATCTGGTTGAACTCGAAGCGGTCGATCCGCTCATCCTGCAGAAAATCGGTGTCACCCGGGAAGACGATGCTGACCTTGCGGAGCATCTGCCGGCAGATGACTTCGATGTGCTTGTCGTTGGTCGACACGCCTTGCGACTTGTAGACCTTTTGCACCTCGTCGATGATGTAGCGCTGCACCTCTTCGCGGCCGCGGGTCAGCAGCACCTGCTGCGGATCCTTGGCGCCGTCGGTCAGCTGCTGACCGGGAACGACATGATCGCCGTCCTCGACGAAGACGTGATACGACACCGGAACCGGGTATTCGTCCCGCTCCTCGCGCTCGTTCCGCACGTAGATGGTCCGGCCATCCAGGAAGAACTCGCCGTCGATCGGTGAATACCGTTTGGTTCCGTCCGGTCCCTCGGCGATCGCCGTCTTGTCCTTGGTCACGAAGTCGTGATCGACCAACAGCGGCTGCCAGCCTTCCTGCAACACCAGCGCATGCGATTCCTGCTCGGTGCTGCTGATGACGAGCTTGCGGCCATCTTCCGCCTGTTCGAAGGAGACGATGCCTTCGCGCTCGGCCAGCAGCGCCGCCGCCTTCGGCGAACGCGCTTCGAAGAGCTCCTCGACGCGCGGAAGACCGGTGGTGATATCGGCACGCGCCACCCCACCGGAGTGGAAGGTGCGCATGGTCAACTGCGTGCCCGGCTCGCCGATCGACTGCGCGGCCACGATTCCGACCGCTTCGCCGAGCTCGACCATTTTGCCGGTTGCCAGGCTGCGGCCATAGCACTTCTGGCAAACGCCATGGGTTGCCTCGCAGGTCAGCACCGAGCGGACACAGACCTTCTGTCCCGCTGCAATGACTTCACCGAGCAGATCGCGTGTCGAGCCGTCCTCGAATTCGATATTGTCGGCCAACACCGCACCGCGGTCGGCGATGATCTCACCGCTTTCCGGGTCGTAGACCGGTTCGGCCAGCACGCGGCCCATGATCTTGGAGCGGAAGTCCTCGGGTGTGATCTCCTTGCCCTCGGAATCGGTCCATTCGATCCAGAGACCGTTTTCCGTACCGCAATCCTCGATATTGATGATGACGTCCTGCGCCACATCGACCAGCCGCCGGGTCAGATATCCCGAGTCGGCCGTACGCAATGCGGTATCGGCCAAGCCCTTGCGGGCGCCGTGGGTCGAGATGAAGTATTCGAGCACCGTCAGGCCCTCGCGGAAATTCGACTTGATCGGAATTTCCACGATCTTGCCTTGCGGGTCGAGCACCAGACCGCGCATACCAGCCATTTGGCTGATCTGGTTCATATTTCCCTTCGCGCCAGAGTCGGCCATCATGTAGACCGAATTCTGCCCCTTCAGGCGGGTCGCGATATCCGCCTGAAGCTCATCGCGGGTCCGGTTCCAGATTTCCTCGATCTCGCGCAGCCGTTCTTCCGGCGTCATGAGACCGCGCTTGTACTGGCGTTCGACTTTTTCGACCTGCTCATCGGCTTCGGCCAGCATGGCCGGCTTCTCGGGCGAGAGGGTCACGTCGTCCACGGCGATGCTCATACCGCCGCGGGTCGAGTATTCGAACCCGACTTTCTTGATCTCGTTGACCACACGAGCCGTGTCGAAGGGGTCGCTGAAGTGGCGATAACAATCGGCCACCACCTTGCGAACCGCTTTTCGGTCCATCGTCTCGTTGTAGTACTTCCCGAGCGAAGACGGCAGCGCGAGATTGAAGATCGCGCGTCCAACCGTCGTATCGATCAGTTTGGGCTCGCCACCGTCACGGTCGGTCTGCACCCGGATGGCTGCCTGGATATCGACCACGCCCATGTCATAGGCGAGCTCGACTTCCTCCAATGAACCGAACGTCTTGCCCCAGCCCTTCGGCAGGGTGCCATTGGCCAGATCCTGCTCGTAATCGCGCTCGCTGGTCATGTAATAGCAACCGAGCACAATGTCCTGCGTGGCCGACACGATCGGATCGCCATTGGACGGCGAAAGCAGGTTGTTCACCGAGAGCATGCGCGCGCGCGCCTCGGCCTGCGCCGCCTTGGAGAGCGGCACGTGCACCGCCATCTGGTCGCCGTCGAAGTCGGCATTGAAGGCCGTGCAGACGAGCGGATGCAGCTGGATCGCCGAACCCTCGATCAGCCGGACGCGGAACGCCTGGATACCGAGGCGGTGCAGCGTCGGAGCACGGTTGAGGAGCACGAGATGGTCCTTGATGACCTCCTCGAGGACTTCCCAGACACGCTGGTCGACGCGCTCCACCAACCGCTTGGCGGCTTTGATGTTATGCGCGTGACCGTGATCGACCAGGCGGCGCATGACGAACGGCTTGAAGAGCTCGAGCGCCATTCGCTTCGGCAGACCGCATTCGTCGAGCTCCAGGTCGGGGCCGACGACGATCACCGAGCGGCCGGAATAGTCGACGCGCTTGCCAAGCAGATTCTGGCGGAATCGGCCTTGCTTGCCCTTCAGCATGTCCGACAAGCTCTTGAGCTTGTGCTTGCCCGACCCGGAAACGACGCGTCCGCGGCGGCCATTGTCGATGAGCGCATCGACCGCTTCCTGCAACATGCGTTTTTCGTTGCGCACAATGATGTCGGGCGCACCGAGCTCGATCAGCCGCTTGAGCCGGTTGTTGCGGTTGATGACGCGACGATAGAGATCGTTCAGGTCGGAGGTCGCGAAGCGGCCGCCATCGAGCTGGACCATCGGGCGCAGCTCCGGTGGAATCACCGGCAGCGCCGAGAAGATCATCCACTCGGGGCGGTTGCCACTCTTGCGCAGCGCCTCGACCACGCGCAGCCGTTTGGTCGCCTTCTTGCGCTTGGCATCCGAGGTCGCCTGCATCTCGTCGCGAAGCTGGATAGCCAGCTCGTCGAGATCGATGCTGTTGACCAGATAGTCATAGACTGCCTCGGCGCCCATGGCTGCCTTGAAGACGCCCGGAGGGGTGACTTCCTGCAGCTCGCGATACTGGGTTTCCGAAAGGATCTGCAGCGGTTTGAGATCGGAGACGGCCCGGATGGCCTCGTCCCGCTCGCGCTCCAGCTCCCGCACCTGCTCGGTCAGCCGGTCGGTGATTCGCTGCTGGGCGGCTTCGAGTTCCTGGGTTGCCAGATCCTTGCCAGCCCCGGCCAGCGCTTCGGCGCCCGATGCACTGTATTCGGCGGCTTCCTCGATCCGGTTCTTTTCGGTCTCATAGGTTTCGTTGAGCAGCGCAAAACGGTCCTCGTTGACCATTTCATCGGCTTCGACGATGGTCACACCGCGGAAGAGCCACGTTTGGGGCGCTGCCTGGTCTCTGACCTTGTCGAGCTTCTTGGTCAATGTCGTGTGCTCGCGCTTGAGCGTGGAAAGCGCTTTCTTGCGCTCGGCATTGACATCCTTGGTGGCGCGCGTCTCGCCCTCGGTCAGCACCTTGAGCTCGGTGCCGGTCGCCTCGGCCAGCTCTTTCAGCTCGGCGTTGGCGCCCTCGGTCAGCTCCTCGACCGATTCCTCGTGGACATCACGGATTTCCTGGATGGCCGCTTCCTGCGCGCCGGTGTCGACCTGGGTCACCAGATAGGACGCGAAATAGAGCACCCGCTCCAGATTGCGCGGTGAGATATCGAGCAGCAAACCGAGCCGGCTTGGGGTGCCCTTGACATACCAGATATGCGCGACCGGCGCGGCAAGCTCGATGTGTCCCATGCGCTCGCGGCGAACCTTGGCGCGGGTGACTTCGACTCCGCATTTGTCGCAGACGGTGCCGGCATGGCGAATCCGCTTGTACTTGCCGCAATAGCATTCCCAGTCCTTGGTCGGACCGAAGATGCGCTCGCAGAAGAGACCGCCATGTTCGGGTTTGAGGGTCCGGTAGTTGATGGTCTCCGGCTTGGTGACTTCGCCATACGACCAGCCGCGAATCGACTCAGCCGATGCGAGGCTGATGCGAATCGCGTCGAAATTGTTCACGTCGAGCACGCGACCTCGATCCCGGCGATCGCCACGGCTGAAACCGCGGGACGACCGGCGGTCGGTCGAGGGGAATGCCAGATCGGCTGTTCCCGTCGCTTCTCGAAACGCGGTGTCTGACATAGATTCGTACCTTTCCAGGTTGCCGTCAGGAGCGGCAGCACTTCGCTCCTGACGGCCAAATATGACGTTCTCGTGCGGGTTGAACGGTTCTCCGAGCCGATTACTTAGCCCTCGGTGCGTTCGAACCCGCTCAAATTGATGCGGTCGAGATTCGAAAGGAGATCGCGAGATGTGTCTTCGGTGAAGTCGACCGTTTCTTCGTTCTCGTTGATGACATCGATCGAGAGTCCGAGCGAGCGCAGCTCCTTGACCAGAACCTTGAACGATTCCGGCACTCCGGCCTCGCCGATCTCATCCCCCTTGACGATGGCTTCGTAGGTCTTGACGCGACCGACGACATCGTCCGATTTGACGGTGAGCATTTCCTGCAGGGTGTATGCCGCGCCATAGGCTTCCAGCGCCCACACTTCCATTTCCCCGAAGCGCTGGCCGCCGAACTGCGCCTTGCCGCCCAGCGGCTGCTGGGTGACCAGCGAGTACGGACCGGTGGACCGGGCGTGGATCTTGTCCTCGACCAGGTGCGCCAGCTTCAGCATATAGATGAAGCCAACCGTCACCGGGCGATCGAATTTCTCACCCGAACGGCCATCGTAGAGATCGACCTTGCCATCCTCCGGCAAACCGGCTTCGACCAGGGCCGCCCGGATTTCCGATTCCTGCGCTCCATCGAAGACCGGTGTCGCGACCTTGAATCCAAGTCGCTCCGCCGCCCATCCGAGGTGCGTCTCCATGACCTGCCCGAGGTTCATGCGCGAAGGCACGCCGATCGGGTTCAGGATGATATCGACCGGGGTGCCATCGGGCAGGTAGGGCATATCCTCGATCGGCAGAATCCGGCTGACGACCCCCTTGTTGCCATGGCGTCCGGCCATCTTGTCGCCTTCCGACACCTTGCGTTTTTGCGCAATGGCAACGCGCACCATCTGGTTCACGCCAGCCGGAAGCTCGTGATCGCTGTTCTCCTCGCGGCGGAAGGTCTTCACATCGATGACCTTGCCATGCACGCCATGCGGCACGCGCAACGAGGTGTCTTTCACCTCACGCGCCTTCTCACCGAAGATTGCCCGCAACAGGCGCTCCTCGGCGCTGAGCTCGGTCTCACCGCGCGGGGTGACCTTGCCGACCAGAATGTCGTTCGGATTGACCTCGGCGCCGATGCGGACGATCCCGCTTTCGTCGAGATCGGCCAGCGATTCTTCACCGACATTCGGGATATCGCGGGTGACCTCTTCCGGTCCGAGCTTGGTGTCGCGCGCTTCCGTTTCATATTTCTCGATATGGATCGAGGTGAAGACATCGTCGCGCACCAGGCGCTCGCTGATCAGAATCGCATCCTCGAAGTTGCCGCCCTCCCAGGGCATGAACGCAACGAGCACGTTCTGACCGAGCGCAAGCTCGCCGTTCTCGGTCGAAGACGTGTCGGCCAGGATGTGCCCCACCGTCACCTGGTCGCCCCGGCGAACGCTGGGGCGCTGGTTGATGCAGGTGTCCTGATTCGAGCGGACGAATTTCTGCAAGTTGTAGATATGCGTCCGGCCCTCATCGTCCACGAGGCGAACCTCCCGGGCGTTGACATCGACCACCTCACCATTATGTCGCGAAACCAGCACCTGTCCCGAATCGCGGGCAGCCTGGAATTCAACCCCGGTGCCGATGATCGGCGCGCGCGGTTTGAGCAGCGGTACGGCCTGCCGTTGCATGTTCGCGCCCATGAGCGCGCGGTTGGCGTCGTCGTGTTCCAGGAATGGAATCAACGCGGCAGCCACCGACACGACCTGCTTGGGCGAAATGTCGAGATATTGCACGTTGATCGACGGGATGATCGGGAAACGGTGTCCCCCACCCTGCCGCACCGTGACATGATCGGGAATGATGCGATCGTGCTCATCCAGCTCGGTCATTGCCTGCGCGATCGACATCTTCTCTTCCCGATCGGCCGACAGATAGTCGATGATGTGCGAGGCATAGGGTTGGATGCGCACCAGCGGAACACCGGCTTCCTTCATGGAGGCGAGCATCTCGGCGGTGATTTCCGCGCCTTTCTGGCCGTAGACCGTACCGCCTTCTTCGACGACCGCATCCTCGCGCAGGATCTGTCCGACCGGATCGATCACCTGATCGTCGAGGAAAATAGTCGAGATGACCCGGCGATAGGGCGTTTCGATGAAGCCGTACTGATTGATCTTGCCATAGGAGGCGAGCGAACCGATCAGCCCGATGTTCGGACCTTCCGGCGTTTCGATCGGACAGATGCGGCCATAGTGCGACGGGTGAACGTCACGAACGTCCATACCGGCGCGGTCGCGGCTCAACCCACCGGGGCCGAGCGCGGAGAGACGCCGCTTGGTCGTCAATTCCGCCAGCGGGTTCGTCTGATCCATGAACTGGGAGAGCTGGCTTCCGCCAAAGAACTCCCGGACCGCGGCCATCACGGGCCGGGTCGTGCTGATGAGCGTATTGGGGGTTACCGTTTCCGGATCGACCAGCGTCATGCGCTCCCGAATACCGCGCTCGAGACGCTGGAAGCCGGTGCGGACGTGCATCTGGATCAATTCGCCAACCGCGCGGATACGCCGGTTGCCGAGATGGTCGATATCGTCCGGCTCGCCGACGCCGTTGTTCAGGCGGATGATCTCGCGGATGATTTCCACCAGATCGTCGTTGGTGAGAATCCGCTGGGTGGTTTCCCGGTCGGTGTCACGATCTTCCGGATGCAGGCGATGATTCAGCTTGTAGCGTCCGACTCGCGCCAGATCGTAGCGGCGATCGTTGAAGAAGAGGTTCTCGAGCATCTGCATCGCGTTGTCGCGCGTCGGCGGATCGCCGGGGCGCAGGCGGCGATAGAGCTCGATGAGCGCCTCGTCCTTGCTCTTGGTCGTTTCCTTTTCCAGCGTCGTCTGAATGAACCGGCGTTCTTCGTCGGTATCGACATCACTGAAAAGCGCGAGCAAATCCTCGTTGGATTCGTAGCCAAGCGCTCGCAGCAGAATAGTGACCGGCATCTTGCGCTTGCGGTCGACCTTCACCGAAATGACGTCGCGGTTCGAGGTCTCGAATTCGAGCCATGCGCCGCGGTTCGGAATCAGCTTCGCCGAGGTGAGGGATTTGCCAGTCTGGGGATCCTGGGTTCGATCGAAATAGACGCCTGGCGAACGAACGAGCTGCGAAACGACAACGCGCTCGGCGCCATTGATGATGAAGGTGCCGGAGGTGGTCATCATCGGGAAATCCCCGAGGAAGATACCGTCCGGACCGGTTTCCTTGATCTCACCGGTTTCGAGCATGACGAGACGAGCCGACACCCGCAAGGGGGCGGCAAAGGTCATATCGCGCTCGCGGCACCAAACCTCGCACACACGCGGGTCGAGCTTGGCGCGTTCTTTTTCATCTCCCTCCGGCATCCGGTGCCAGGGGGCATCGAACCGCGGTTCGAAGATGGAGAGCTCCATCTTCTTGTTGTCCGTGATCGGAGAAATTTCTTCGAGCAGTTCACGCAGGCCCTCGCGGCGGAACCAGTCGAACGACTCGAGCTGGATCTGCACAAGATTGGGCATCTCGAGCACAGTCGGGATGCGGGAATAGGTTCGTCTTCCGACGCCCATGTTCGAGGTAACCTGCCGATCCGCACTTACGATCGGCGGAAGCTCGGCAACGCTTCCGTTGACTCCTGTCATGTAGCAGCCTCCAAAGAGAACAATGCGACGGACACACGATTGTGTTCGCTCGATGGCGACCGTTGCGGTCGCGGGGGAAGGCAGCCTGCCGCGGGATTCCGTTTCTCGTCCGTGACCGTCGTCGATTCTGGTTTACGCATGGGAGGCATGCGCAACCCGCCGGACACGACAAAAAAGGGACGGCTTAGGCCTCCCCGAATTGTGGTAACTTAGTTGGTGCGTGCAGCACTCGCGGTTCCAGCTGTTTCATACCGGCCGAAGACAGAGGTCTACAGCCGCAATGGAAGATCATACTCCAGGGAGTATGTATTGTCAAGCCATGCGCGGCGTTTTTTGCGGTCCGTTTGACGATGGCTCATTTTCGGTTCGTGTTTCGGCATCGATCACCGGCCAGAAGGCGACGGTAGCCCGCCGGGGCTCTATCACTAGCTGCTCACTGGGATGGCCGGTGCACCCCAATCCGTTTCTGCGTTGACGGGCCGTCGCGTCCCCCCTATAATCGCGTGGCTATTCGGCAGCCTGCCCAGGTGGCGGAATCGGCAGACGCGCTAGCTTGAGGGGCTAGTGACCATTACGGTCGTGGGGGTTCAAATCCCTTCCTGGGCACCGCGGGAGCGGAAGCACCGCCGGGGCGATTAGCTCAGCTGGTCAGAGCGCCACGTTTACACCGTGGAAGTCAGAGGTTCGAACCCTCTATCGCCCACCAGCGCCCGGCTCCCAGAGCCGATCATTGCCAAGGTAGCTCAGTTGGTAGAGCTCACGACTGAAAATCGTGCGGTCCGCGGTTCGAGTCCGCGCCTTGGCACCAGTTCCCAGACAACCAATACCGCGATGACGTCTTGAGCCCTGGGCTTTGGGTCGCGAGAAGCGTGCGGGCGCATTCACGGACGGCCCGAGCTCCCCGCGGCCTGTTTCGGTGCGGCATACCCGGCTGGATTTCCGTTCCCTCCCTAGAATTGCCTATTCGATCTGCACGAACGCTCCCGCTTCGGGAGCGATGGGGTCGTATCTGGCCCCAGGGAGCCGCGTGGGCATGGTGATCAGCAAACAGGGCCGGCAGTTGGCGCGGTTGCAACGGCGATTGGAAGAGCTGCGCTCCTGGCGCAATGCGCTCGAAGTCGAAATCCCGCGCTGGATCTTCTCGTTGCCCGATGGACGCACTGTCGAGACAGCGCTCGGCGACTTTTGGCCAGATGTCGCGCTGCCTGTCCGCTTCGAAACAACCATCGAGCTTCCCGCTGCATGGGCCGGTCTGCCGGTCGAAACCGAGCTTTGGCTCGGCGGCGAGGGATTCGTGGAGATCTCGACCGGTTTTCGCGGCGGGCTGAACCCGATGCATCACCGCTTCCCGGTCACTCCAGCGGCAGAGCCGGGACAGACCATCACAATCCAGGCCGAGGTGGTTCCAAAAGGGATCTTCGGATCGAATATTCCCGAACCGCGAATCGAACGCTCCATGCTCGTCGTTCCCCATACCGAGGTCCGCGCGCTCGAACGCGATCTGACGATGGTGTACGACGCATGCACCGCGCTCGACCAGCACGAGGTCGTCCCATTGCTGCTCGATGCTGCCGAACAGGCGCTGTCCGAACTGGCCCATGATTGGCCAACAGCGACCCCGGTCAGCGTTTCCCGGTATGTCCGTGGTTACGAAAGCGGCATCGGAGATTCCACCGCCGCCCTTCCTTCGGACTGGCACGGGGTCGATTCGCATGACAACCGGCGACCAACGATGCCGATCTGGCAACTGCCCGATTCGGAGCCGATGGGACCGTTGCCCGGGCCAGCGGTCGCGGCGGTCGAACGCGCCCAGCATGCGCTTGCCGTGCGGATTGCCACCATCCGCGAGGACTACCCGCCCATCGGTCGCCTTTGCCTGACCGGTCACGCACATACCGATCTCGCCTGGCTTTGGCCATTGGCCGAAACACGCCGCAAGCTCCGCCGAACCTGGTGGACGGTCATCGATCTGATGGATCGATATCCGGATTTCACCTTCGATCAGTCGTCGGCGCAGGCCTATGCCTGGATCGAAGAAGACGATCCGGAGTTATTCGAGCGCGTGCGAGAGCGCGTCCGGGAGGGCCGCTGGGAACCGGTCGGCGGCACCTGGGTCGAACCGGATGCGAATATCACTGGCGGCGAAGCGTTCGTGCGGCAGTTTCTCTATGGGCAACGCTATTTCGAATCGACCTTCGGTTCCCGGCACACGGTGCTCTGGCTGCCCGACGTGTTCGGGTATTCGGGCGGGTTGCCGCAAATCCTGCGCGGCTCCGGGATCGACGGTTTTTTCACGATCAAACTCAACTGGAATGAGGCGAATACGTTTCCGTTCGATCTGTTCGAATGGGAGGGCATCGACGGCACCAGCGTCACGGCGCACACCTTTTTCAATCCAGGTCATGGCTACAATGGCAACATCGTCCCTTACGACACCCTTGGAACCTGGCGGAATTTCCGAGGCAAAACCCACCACAATGAGAGTCTTTTCTCCTTCGGCTGGGGAGACGGCGCTGGCGGTCCTTCGGAACGGATGCTCGAAAACTTTGCGCGCATCGAGAACTTCCCGGCGCTTCCTCGACTTCGAATGGGGCGGGTCGATGCATTCTTCGCGAGCCTGCCCACCGACGGACTGCCCAATGTCACCGGCGAGCTCTACCTCGAACTGCACCGGGGCACGCTGACGACCCAGGGAAGGGTCAAGCGGCTGAATCGCGAGGCGGAGCAACGGTTGTTCGAAGCGGAGGTCTTCAGCGCTCTGGCCACATTGGATGGGCGCCCCTACCCATCCGAGGAGCTGGAACGACACTGGAAGACCCTGCTGCTGAACCAATTCCACGACATCCTTCCCGGTTCATCGATTCACGAGGTCTATGTCGATGCACATCAGCAGCTCGGGGGTGTGGTCCGGGACGCCACCGCCATTCGGGACCGGGCGCTGAGCGGGGGCGACGAGCTCATATTGTCGAATGCCGGACTCTACCCCCGGCCCGCTATTGCCATGCTGCCGGAATCGGA
>JBIQLF010000002.1:23522-71004 GCA_044464585.1 Thermomicrobia bacterium | reverse complement strand
CGACCAAGAAGCCGATCGCACGGTGCTCGCCGATCGAGGCAATCAGCTTTGGGCGTATGTCGACAAACCGTATGCGTGGGACGCCTGGGACATCGACGAAACCTATGCGCGGGACAGTGAGGAAATCGGTCAGGTCGAGCGGATCGAGCTGATCGAAACCGGACCGATCCGAGCCTCGGTGCGGGTCGAACGCCACTGGCGGGATTCGCGCATCGTTCAGATCTACCGTCTCTGGTGCGATTCCAAACGGCTCGATATCGAGACCGAAATCGATTGGCACGAGCGGCACGTGCTGCTCAAGACGCATTTTCCGCTGGCAGTGCGGTCCGATCACGCCACCTTCGAAACGATGTTCGGCGCGATCGCGCGGCCGACCCATCGCAATTCGCCCTGGGACGCGGCTCGATTCGAGGGATGCGGGCACCGGTTCGGGGATCTATCGGAACCCGGATATGGCGCGGCCCTGCTGAACGATGGGAAATATGGTTACGAGGCGCTCGGTTCCGATCTCATGCTCTCGTTGCTCAGGAGCCCGCTCTATCCCGACCCTCTGGCCGACGAGGGAAGCCACCGGTTTACCTACAGTCTTCTGCCGCATCTCGGAATGTGGACCGATGCCGATGTCGTGCAACAGGCATTCGCGCTCAACAGCCCGCTGATCGTATCCGCCGGTGCGCCCCGGCCCTCGTTCGTCGCCGTGAGGGGATTGCCGCTCGGCATCGGTGCGCTCAAGCAGGCCGACGATGGCGACGGGTTGATCCTGCGTCTTTACGAACCCCGCGGGGCACGGGGTTCGGCGAGCCTCCGGTTCGGCCGGCAGATGGCCGCAGTGAAACTGGTGAATCTCCTGGAGGGCGATCTGGCCTCCGAAGGGGAGCTCACGCTGGCCGGAGGCACCGAGCTCGCGCTCGATTTCCGGCCATTCGAAATCAAGTCACTTCGGTTGATACCGGCGTAAAGAACGGCTATTTCGATTCGACCGGCAAATCCGGCCGTTCGCCCCATTCATTCCAGGAGCCATCATAGTTGGCGGTGTTGGAGTGACCGATCCGGTCCAGCGCGAAGAGCACCGCGGTTGCAGTCACCCCACCATTGCAATAGGCGACGACCTTTTCCTCGCCCGTGATTCCCGCGGCGGCGGCAAGCTCGCGCAGTTGGTCGTCCGATTTCCAGGTGCCGTCGTCTTCGAAGAACAGCTTGGCGGAGAGATTGACGGCGCTGGGAATGTGGCCCCGCCGGGAACCCCGGTAGATCGCTCCGGAGTACTGATTCGGATCGCGCGCATCGACGATAGTAGTCGTTTCGTCGGAAATCGCTTCCAGCAGCTGATCGGCCTCGTAGCGCGCGTGGCTGTTGGCGTCTGGCGTGAAGATCGCCGGCTCGATCGGCAGCATCTCATCCGTCACCGGTTTGCCTTCGCGCAGCCATTTGTTCATCCCGCCGTCCAGCACCGAAACGGCGGGGTGCCCGTAATAGTTCAACGCCCACCAGAGTCGGGTGGCAAAGTGCCCACCGGCATGATCGACCACCACCACATCGGTGGCGTCGCCGATGCCACGCTCTTCCATCGCCGCCGCGAACCGCTCCGGCGACGCGATCTGCGCGGGCACCGGATCGTCCGGATCGGTGATATCGACGGTCCAGTCGATAAAGACCGCACCGGGAATATGCGCCGCATCGTATTCGTCTTTGGCGCCGACATAGGTCGAATTCTGCTTGCCATCGCCGGTTCCAGCATCGACCGTCTTCACATAGCCGCGAATATCGACAACGCGCACCGATGGTTCGAGAAGATGATCTTCGAGCCAATCGGTCGACACCAGCGTTCCGGGAAGTAGGCTCATCTGCCGCTCGCTTTCGCTGTCCAAGGGCTCCCGCCCGGGAGACCCGCATCTCAGACTACAGCATAGCCAACCGGGCGCGGACTGGCGCGACTAATGCAGCGCCGCCGCCAGATCGTCGGATCGCCCCCGCTGGTCGCGTTCCACCACAACAGGATCGACCGCATCGGCCATCGCGGCTTCCCGCTGCTGTTCGAGAATCGGGGCGGTGGTCCGCAACGGGATCTCTTTGAGAAAGAGCACGATCACCAGCGCCAGCGCAATCACTGGCATCACGTAGAGAAAAACATCGGTGACGGAGCTGGTGAATGCCGTCAGCACCTCAGTGCGCAGTGGCTCGGGCAATTGGTGAATGGCGGCCATATCGTTGGTATTGACCTCGCCCACGGGAAGCGACCCCTTGGCGATTTCCGGGATGGCGGCCACATAGTGCGCCAGTCGCGATGTCATGACCGCACCGAAGAATGCCGCCCCGATGGCGCCACCGAGCGACCGGCCGAATGTGGTGGCGCTGGTGGCCGTACCGATATCGCGCGGTTGCACCGCGTTCTGCACGGGCGTGATGATGGTCATCATGGCGAGACCGAGTCCAACGCCGAAGAGGAAGGCAAAGATGGCAACCTGCCAGTACGGCGTGGTCACGTGCAAGGTGTTCAAGAGGAAGAGCGCGGCAAGCAGGATGACCGAACCGATGATCGGGTAGATCTTGTATTTGCCGGTGCGGGTGATCAACTGGCCCGAGATGATCGACATGCTGAAGGTGCCCACCACCATCGGCAGCATGGCCAACCCCGATTCGGTGGGGGACATCCCTTTGACCGTCTGCAAATAGAGTGGCAGGTAGATGGCCCCGCCGAAGAGCGCGAATCCGATCAGGAATCCGAACGCGTTGGCGACCGAAAAGATCGGATTCTTGAAGAGCTGCATCGGGATGATCGGTTCGGCGGCGCGCAGCTCGATGAAGATGAAGGCGACGACCATGGCGGCAAACACCGCCACGAAGGCGAGCGCCGCCGGACTCATCCATCCGAATCGCTCACCGGCCCAGTTGAGATAGAGCAACAGCGATGAAACCCCGGTGACGATCGACGTCGCTCCCAGATAATCGATTTTCGCCTCGCGCTTGATGACCGGCATCTTCAGCACCATCGAGGTGACGACGAGCGCGACGAGCCCGACCGGCAGATTGATATAGAAGATCCAGCGCCAACTGATGTTATCGGTGATCCATCCGCCAAGGAGCGGTCCGGCCAGACTGGACACACCGAACACCGCGCCGAAATAGCCGGAATAGCGACCACGTTCCCGGGCCGGTATGACATCACCGATGATCGCGAACGCAATCGCCATCAGCCCACCGCCACCGATTCCCTGAATGGCGCGGAAGAGAATGAGCTGGGGCATCGACTGAGCCAGCCCGCACAGCGCGGAACCGATCAAAAAGATGACGATCGTGATCTGGAAGATGATCCGCCGACCATAGAGGTCGGAAATCTTGCCCCAAAGCGGGGTGGAAGCCGTCGACGTCAGCAGATAGGCGGTGACCACCCAGGTGATGTGGTTGAGTCCACCGAGATCGGAAACGATCCGCGGAAGCGCAGTGCCGACGATACTCTGGTCGAGCGCGGCAAGGAGCATGCCCGACAGCAACCCGATCAGGATGACCTGGATCTGGCGATGCGTGAAGGTGGTGGGCGGGGAATCCCCCGGTAGCGCGCCGGACGCTGGCGACGACATGCAGTACTCCTCTTTGCCGGTAGGGCTCGAACACGGGCGCCGATGGTCGATCAACGGCACCCAACCAACCGGTTGGTTGGTTTAGCGGTTCGGGACTATACTCCGGCAAGAGTGAGGTGTCAATATCGTTATGCAACATCGTGAATGTGAATGGGGAGAACCAATCGTCGATCCAGCTCTGGGGTCCGACAGCCGCTCGAAAATCGTGCGCGCCGCCTACCCGCTATTCGTCAGGCAGGGGTACGACGCGGTGTCCATGCAGGAGATCGCCGATGCGGTTCCCATTCACAAAGCGACGCTCTATCACCACTTCCAGAATAAGGACGATCTCTTCCTGGCGGTCGTCCGGCTGGAAATGAGCCAGCTCTATGGCCAAATCCAGCGCTTCATTCAAGAGGGTGGCAACGCGGCCGATCAGCTCACCCGGGTGGCGACCCAGGTATTTCGCGACAGCCAATCGGAATTTGGGCGGTTGATGAGCGATGCGCGGCGACATCTGTCGTCCGAACAGCAGCAGATGCTGGTGGAACGATGCTCCGATCCGTGGACCCTCTACGAGCGCATCTTCGCCAACGCGGTCGAAACGGGCGAGCTTCCCCCGGTCGATTCGACCCTGGCCGCCACGATGTTCGTCGGACTGCTCTACGGACAGACCTGGTCACTGAAAACTGGTCGTATCACCTCTCCGCTGGATGAAGCGCGGGCACGTTTTCTGGTCGATGTTCTCTTCGCTGGGCTCGCTGCCGTGCCGGGCGCTGCTGCCGCCGGATCGTCGGGGGAGCGCACCGCATTTCCCGAAATGCTCGAAAACGCCAAATTGGGCGTACGTCAACCTTGACAGGGAAAAGATCACTCCCTATCATCACGAGTGGTAAACGCGCCACGTTGGCGCATGGAGTTTTACCTGCTGTGACTGGCCACATCCTGATTACCAGCCTGGTACTTATTTCGCTCCCGATTATTGGGAGCGCATCTTGTGCTGGGGGCCAGAACCGCTGATCGGCGGCAGCAAAACGAAGAACCGAACACCGAGAGAACGGCCTCCCAGCATGATGGGGGGCCGTTTTGGTGCAGGAAATCACCGGGATTTCTGTTCGGAGGAAGGAGCAGCGAGTATGGCAACGATCGAAGCAACACGGCCAACCTTGTCGAACGGGCATCAGGCCCGCATCGACGAGATCGAGGCCGTAGAGCTGACCGGCGCCGAGATCGTCTGCAAAGCCCTCGAAGCCGAGGGAGTCGAAATTGTCTTCGGCTATCCCGGCGGTGCGGTGATTCCTCTCTATGATGCGTTGCCCAGGGCCGGATTCCATCACGTGCTGACCCGCTTCGAGCAATGGGCGGCCCTGGCGGCCGATGGCTATGCGCGCGCAACCGGCAAGGTCGGCGTCTGTATCGCCACCTCCGGACCAGGAGCCACCAATCTGGTGACCGGTCTGGCCACCTCTCAGCTCGATTCGGTTCCGGTGGTGGC
This sequence comes from Thermomicrobia bacterium, assembly GCA_044464585.1. Taxonomy (GTDB): domain Bacteria; phylum Chloroflexota; class Chloroflexia; order Thermomicrobiales; family UBA6265; genus JAMLHN01. The sequence goes on along the minus strand of JBIQLF010000002.1, from coordinate 65,952 downwards.
GATCACCGGGCAGGTTTCTCAACAGCTCATCGGCAAGGACGCCTTTCAGGAATGTGACATCACCGGCATCACCCTGCCCGTGACGAAGCATAACTACCTGGTGACCCGCATTCAGGATATTGCGCCAACGATCAAGGAAGCGTTCTATCTGGCGCAGTCGGGACGTCCCGGGCCAGTGCTGGTCGATATCCCCAAGAGCATTTTCAATGCGAAGACGATGTACAAACCGGCCAAGCTGCGCGATCGTCGCGGCTATCAGCCGACCACCTCGCCGAATCTGCGCCAGGTGAAACTGGCAGCCGAGGCGATGAACCGCGCGGAAAAACCGCTCTTCATGGCTGGACACGGCATCCTGCTTTCCGGGGCCGAAGAGAGTTTTGGCCAGCTGGTCGAAAAGACCGGAATCCCGGTTGCGTTCACGTTGCTCGGTCAGGGCTCATATCCGGAATCGAACCCGCTGGCGCTTGGTCTGATGGGAATGCACGGTCATCGCGAAGTCAACAAGGCGTTCGATGAGGCAGATCTGCTGATCAACATCGGGGCCCGGTTCGACGACCGCGCCACTGGCAAGATCTCCGGGTTCGCGCCGAACGCCAAGGTCGTGCATGTCGATATCGATCCGGCGGAGATCGGCAAGAATGTCGAAACCGATGTCCCGGTCGTCGGCGATGCCAAGGAAGTGATCGATCTGCTGCTCGATATGGTCGACGAGCATCGCCATGACGAGTGGGTGCAATGGATCGATTCGCAGCGGAACTATGTGCTGGAAGCTGCCCTGGAAGACCGCCCCGAAACGCCCGAGCCCTACACCATCATCAAGGCAATCTCCGAGGCCACCAAAGGCGAAGCGATCTATTCGACCGATGTGGGACAGCATCAGATGTGGGCCGCCCAGCATATCGGCCTCGATCATCCCAATTGCTGGCTCACCTCTGGCGGTCTGGGCACCATGGGCTATGGTCTGCCAGCCGCGATCGGAGCGAAGATCGGACGACCCGACTCGGAAGTCTGGGCGATCTGCGGCGACGGGGGTATCCAGATGTCGTTGAACGAGCTGGCCACCTGCGTGCAGGAGGGGATCGACGTCAAGATCGCGGTGCTCAACAATGGCTTTCTGGGCATGGTCCGCCAATGGCAGGATCTCTTCCACGACAAGAACTACTCCGAGGTCAAGATCAACGGTCCGGATTTCGTGAAGCTGGCCGAAGCGTATGGCGTCACCGGCTTGCGGGTGACCAAAGATGCCGAGCTCATGCCCGCGATTCAGAAAGCGCGTGAAACCCCGGGCACGGTTCTGGTCGAATTCGTGATCGAACCCGAGGCGAATGTCTGGCCGATCGTGCCGCAGGGCGCGAGCAACTCGGAAATGCTGCACCGGCGCAAAGACCGGCAATCGTAACGACCGGAACGATCGAAAAAGGGAGACGGACATGAAACGACAACACACCCTGATCGTCATGGTGGAAGACCATCCGGGCGTTCTCAACCGCGTGGTCTCGCTGCTGCGCCGGCGTTCGTTCAATATCGACTCGATCACCGTTGGGGCGTCCGAGCAACCGGGCGTGTCCCGGATGACGCTGGTGGTTCGCGGCACCGATCCGGATATCGAACAGGCCGGGAAGCAGCTCTACAAATTGATGGAAGTGCTGAAGGTGATCGACTTGACCGACCAGGCCGTGGTCGCGCACGAGATGGCGATCGTCAAGGTGGCCGCCAAAACGCAGCAACGCCAGGAAGTGCTCTTGATCGCCCAGATGTTCAATGCCCGGGTGCTGGACGCGAGTCCGAACACGATCATGATCGAGGCAACGGGCACGGTCGAGCAGATCGAATCGATGCTCACCATGTTGAAAGCATTCGGCATTCGCGAGCTGGCGCGCACCGGCGCGATCGCGATGAGCAAGGGAAGCGGCATGATCACCAGCAAGGGATTGGCCGGTTCTCACCAATTCGCCGGAGCGGCAGTCGCCGGCTGATCGAAAACCGTCGATAATTGGGCGCCCTTGCGCGGGCTCGGGCGGAGTTCGAACCGTTAGAAGAGGAAGGAACCGGAGTGCCGGCAAAGATCTATTACGACCAGGACGCAAGTCTGGAGCCACTCGCGGGGAAGACGATCGCGGTCATTGGCTATGGCAGTCAGGGACACGCGCACGCGCAGAATCTGCGTGACTCGGGTCTGAATGTCGTCGTCGGCCTGCACGAGGGGAGCAAGAGCCGCGCCAAGGCCGAAGCCGATGGCCTGGAGGTCATGTCGGTCGCGGATGCGACCAAAGCCGCCGATGTCATCATGGTCGTCATTCCCGACCAGACGCAGGCCAAGGTCTACAAGAACGAAATCGAGCCCAATCTGACCGCCGGCAAAACGTTGATGTTCGCCCATGGTTTCAACATCAACTTCGGGGCCATCACCCCGCCAGCCGATGTGGACGTCGCCATGATCGCCCCCAAGAGCCCGGGGCATCGCGTCCGCGAGCTCTATCAGGAAGGCGTCGGGGTTCCGGCCCTCATTGCCATCGAACAAAACCCATCCGGGAAAGCAAAGGAGACTGCGCTGGCGTATGCGAAGGGCCTTGGCTCGACGCGCGCCGGCGTTCTCGAAACGACCTTCAAGGAAGAGACCGAAACCGATCTCTTCGGCGAGCAAGCGGTGCTCTGCGGCGGTGTTTCGGCGCTGGTCGAAGCCGGCTTCGACACGTTGGTGGAAGCCGGGTATCAACCGGAAATCGCCTACTTCGAAGTACTGCATGAGCTGAAGCTGATCGTCGATCTCTTCTATACGGGTGGTCTCTCCTATATGCGCTACTCGGTCAGCGACACCGCCGAATATGGCGATTACACGGCTGGCCCGAGGATCGTCGACGCGAACACCCGCGAAACGATGAAGGGTCTTCTGGCGGAGATCCAGAATGGGAACTGGGCAGCAGCCTGGATCGAAGAAAACGAGTCTGGTCGCGACAACTTCCTGCGCTTGCGTGACGAGCACGCCAGCTCGCAGATCGAAGAAGTCGGTAAGGGCCTGCGCGCGATGATGCCCTTCCTCAAGCAGGGGAATCGTCCGGTTTCGTAGGCCGAAACGGAGCAAGAAATCTTATGTCATCAGCGGAGTCTGGTGTAGGAAAACGAATCTGGATCTTCGACACCACGTTGCGCGACGGCGAGCAATCGCCGGGCGCAACGATGACGGTCGAGGAAAAGCTGGAGATGGCCGATGCCCTGGTCGATCTCGGGGTCGACATCATCGAAGCCGGGTTTCCGGCAGCATCGCCAGGTGACTTCGAAGCGGTCAAACTGATCGCCAATCGGGTCAAAGGCGCGACCGTGGCCGGTCTGGCCCGCGCCAACCGGAACGATATCGAACGAGCAGCCAAAGCCATTCAGGATGCCGATTCGGCCCGGATCCACACGTTCATTGCCTCCTCGGATATCCATCTCGAGCACAAGCTCAAGATGACCCGCGAGCAATTGATCGTGCGGGTCGCCGAGATGGTGGCGTTTGCGAAGTCGTTCACCAGCGATGTCGAATTCTCCGCCGAGGATGCGACCCGGTCCGATTGGGATTTTCTGGTTCAGGTGTTCGATACGGCTATCAAGGCGGGCGCCACGACGCTGAACGTACCGGATACCGTCGGCTACACCACACCCGCTGAATACGCCAATCTCATGGCCCATCTCCAGGAACGGGTGGCGGGGATCGATGATGTGATCATCTCGGTCCATTGTCACAACGACCTGGGGATGGGGACGGCGAACACGCTGGCCGCCATCGCGGCCGGCGCGCGCCAGGCCGAGGTGACCATCAACGGCATCGGCGAACGAGCCGGCAACACCGCGCTCGAAGAAGTCGTGATGGCGCTGTCGACGCGCGGCGACCAGTTCGGCGGCGCATACACCAACATCCGTACCGACCGAATCGTGCCGATCAGCCGGCGGCTTTCCGGTATCACCGGATTGGACGTCCAGGTCAACAAGGCGATCGTCGGCGACAATGCCTTCGCGCACGAAGCCGGTATCCACCAGGACGGTATGCTCAAACACCGCACGACGTACGAGATCATGAATCCCTCGGATGTCGGTTGGGAGGGCACCAGACTGGTGCTCGGCAAGCATTCGGGCCGCGCCGGATTCCGAAATGGTCTTGCCGAGCTGGGTATCAAACTCGACGATGATGAGATGCAAGCGGCCTACGAGCAGTTCCTGCTGCTGGCCGACAAAAAGAAACGGGTGACCGCGGCCGACCTGGTGGCGCTGGTTCGCAACCAACAGGCAACCAGAGACGATGCCTATACGCTGCGCCAGTGGCGAGTGGATATCGCCAGCGGAGAACCGGCATCGGCTTCGGTCGTGCTCGGTCATGAGAACCAGACGATCGCGGGCAATGGCGATGGCAACGGCCCGGTCGATGCCCTGCTGACGGCCATCGATGCCGCAACCGGTATCGAACCGTCACTGGAGTATTACCACGTCGAAGCGGTCACCCCAGGCGACGACGCGCAGGGGCAAGTGCATGTCCGCATCAAACACGATGGAGTCATCTATACCGGGCACGGTCTGGCCACCGATATCGTCGAAGCCAGCGCGCGCGCCTATATCGATGCATTGAGCAAAATCGAACGCGGGGATTCGTCCACCGTGCTGGCTGCGACCACCAGTGTCTCGCGCTGGAGCTAACGGAGTCCGATGAATCAGGAACCTGACATTACCAACCCATCCACCGGAAAAACACTGAGTGACAAACTCTGGGATGCGCATGTCGTGCGTACCGAACCCGGTGGTCCCGATCTTCTCTATATCGATCTCCATCTGATCCATGAAGTGACCTCTCCGCAGGCATTCGAGGGTCTGCGAATGACCGGGCGCGATGTCCGGCGCACGGATCTCACGGTCGCAACCGCCGATCACAACGTGCCCACGATCGATATTCACCTACCGATCGCGGACCCGACCTCGGCCAAACAGGTGGCCACGCTGACGGAAAACACCAACGCATCTGGCATCCTGCTGCATCCGATGGGTTCGCCCGGTCAGGGAATCGTGCACGTCATCGGTCCCGAACAGGGAATGACCTTGCCGGGTATGACGATCGTCTGCGGTGACAGTCACACATCCACCCACGGCGCATTCGGTGCTCTCGCGTTCGGCATCGGCACCAGTGAAGTCGAGCATGTGCTCGCCACGCAGACGCTTCCGCAGATGCGACCGAAAACCATGTCGATCTCGGTCGAGGGCGATCTGCCCGAGGGATCGACCGCCAAGGACATCATTCTCGCCATCATCGGCAAGATCACGACCGGCGGCGGTATCGGCCATATGGTCGAATACCGCGGTTCGGCGATCCGCAATCTCTCGATGGAGGGACGGATGACGATCTGCAATATGTCGATCGAAGCCGGCGCCAAGGCGGGAATGATCGCGCCCGACGACACCACCTTCGCCTATATCGAAGGTCGCAAATACGCCCCCAAGGGCAAGCAATGGGAAGAGGCGCTCGCCTACTGGCAGTCGCTGCCGACCGATGACGGGGCACGGTTCGACAGCTATGTCGAGCTCGATGCCGCCAAAATCGCGCCCTATGTTTCCTGGGGCACGAACCCGGGTCAGGTTATCCCGATCGACGCCCACGTACCCGATCCATCCCAATTCGATGATCCGAACCAGCGCGATGCCGCCAAACGGGCCCTTGCCTATATGGATCTGGTGCCCGGAACGCCGATGCGCGAGCTTCCGGTCGATGTCGTTTTCCTCGGTTCGTGCACCAACAGCCGCATCGAGGATTTGCGGCTGGCGGCCTCGGTCGTGGACGGCAAATCCGTGGCGCACGGCGTCCACGCGTATGTCGTGCCCGGATCGATGCGCGTCAAAGCGCAGGCCGAACAGGAAGGGCTCGATCGGATCTTCAGGAATGCCGGGTTCGAGTGGCGTTCGGCGGGCTGTTCGATGTGTCTTGGAATGAATCCGGACCAGTTGACCGCCGGCCAGCGTTGCGCTTCCACCAGCAATCGCAATTTCGAAGGACGCCAGGGCAAGGGCGGGCGCACCCATCTCGTCTCTCCGGCCGTGGCGGCCGCCACGGCGATCATGGGTACCTTCGCCACACCAGCCGATCTGAGGTAACCGATGCAGAAGATTCAGAAAATCGAAGGCATGGCGATTCCCCTCGACCGGGCGAATGTCGATACCGACCAGATCATCCCGGCCGTCTGGCTGCGGCGGGTGGAACGCACCGGTTTCGGCGAGGGGCTCTTCTCGTCCTGGCGGCAGGATCCCGATTTCGTGATGAACCGCCCGGAATACCAGGGCGGTTCGGTCCTGATCGCCGGACCCAATTTCGGGATCGGCAGCTCGCGAGAGCACGCCGTCTGGGCGCTCATGGAAAACGGTATCCAAGCGGTCATTTCGCCCCGTTTCGGGGATATCTTTCGCAACAACGCCACCAAGACCGGACTCGTTCCGGTGGTCGTTCCGGAAGAGATCAACGACCTGCTGATGCGCTCGGCAACCGACGAACCGGGTTTGCGGATATCGATCGATATCGAGAAACGCACCCTCTCAGTACCGGAAATCGGGGTGGAAATCGAATTCCCGATGGACGACTTCACTCAGCACCGGCTGCTGGAGGGCCTGGACGATATCGGCATTACGATGCGGCATGCCGGCGACATTACCGCCTATGAGGCAACGCGTCCGGCCTGGATGCCAACGATCAGTGTCTAGATAACGAAATCGATGGTTGTCGATGGGCGCTCGCAGGAGCGCCCATCCGTTTGTCCGAGGAAAGGAACCGAACGCATGGGAACACGAGCGCATATCGTCCTGATGCCGGGAGATGGCGTGGGGCCGGAAATCGTCGCGCAGGCCGTCAAGGCCATGGACGCGGTGTCGCAACGGTTCGATATCGATTTCGAAACGACCGAGGTGGCCATCGGCGGCGCCGCCATCGATGCCCACGGCGTGCCATTGCGCCCGGAGGATTTGGCGGTCTGCAAAAAAGCCGATGCCGTACTGCTCGGCGCGGTTGGCGGTCCGGCCTGGGACAACATTGCCGTCTCGCTCCGCCCGGAACGCGGGTTGCTGGCGCTGCGCAAGGGCATGCGGCTCTTCGCCAATCTGCGCCCGGTCGCCGTCAACGAGGAGCTTGCCGACACCTCCCCCGTAAAGAAGGAGATCGTTTCGGGGACCGACCTCGTGGTGGTGCGGGAGCTCACGGGTGGCATCTATTTCGGCAAGCCGTCGCGCCAGTGGGAAACCGTGACCGGTCGCCACGCGGTCGACACGATGCGCTATCGGGAAGAGGAGATCGAGCGGGTCGTCCGGCTGGCATTCGAGCTGGCGAGAACGCGCAGAAAACAACTGGCCAGTGTCGACAAATCGAATGTGCTGGCCACTTCGCGGCTGTGGCATGCGATCGTGGACGAGATCGCCCCGTCCTATCCCGATGTGGCGGTCGAGCATGTGCTGGTCGATGCCATGTCGATGCGACTGGTGCGGCAGCCATCGCGGTTCGATGTGGTCGTCATGGAGAACATGTTCGGCGACATTCTGACGGACGAAGCGTCGGTGCTGGCTGGTTCGATTGGCCTGCTTCCGTCGGCCAGCATCGGGGCGCCCCGGAGCGCGGGCGATTCGCGGCGGCGCGGCGTCTACGAACCGATCCACGGGAGCGCGCCAGCCATGACCGGTCAGAAGCGGGCGAATCCCACCGGTACCATCCTTTCGCTGGCGATGCTGCTGCGCACCTCGCTCGGGATGGCCGAAGCTGGCGATGCCGTGGAACAGGCCGTGCATGCGACCATTGCGGCAGGCATCAGAACCCCGGATATTGCGGGTGGTCTGCGGCCAGTCACGACCGACGAGTTCGGAGATGACGTCGCGTCACGAATTCGGGGATAACCCCGGTCGCGCGACAAACCTGCTCAGAGCTCCGGCGACGCATCGCCGGAGCCCGATTCGATCTCGATCGATCCACCCGCCAGGATGCGCACGCTCGCCCCGGCGGGGATTGCCGCCCGTTCCTCTGACCCGATGAGCACCACCGGAACCACTCGTTCGAGCAGTTCATCGCCGAGAATCGCCCCCAACCCGATCACCGGATCGACCTCCGAGAGAATGATGCCCGCGGGCGCGGTTCCGTTCGAAATCGACTCCAGCAATACGCCACTGGCCGAGCACGAACCGCGCCCGGATGGCAAAACCAAAACACGCCCATGCAGAATTTCGCCATCGAGCGGGTGCCGCTTGTCGATGATCTGCCCATTCTCCGGATCCACTCCACCCCAGAAGCTGAGCGGCACATCGGTCACCAGCGCACGCCCGTATGCAGCGCCATCGATGAGCGGCATTCCCTGCAAACGTCTTACGTCCATACTGAATCATCCACCTCCGCGCGCCGCGTCACGGCTGCCTGGACGCATTCTTCGGTCGAGCCGAAGATCGATTCCACCCCGATGATGCCCGGTCCGTAATGAGCGTATTTGCCCGAGTTGGTCATCAACACCTTGGCGCCAGGACGCACCAGCGGCGCGACCACGATACAGGTATCGGCCACGACGTTGGCTCCAAAGGCTTCGAGCGTCGCCAGTGCTCCGGTCCGCGCCAGGATTTCCTTCACGCCACGACTGGTCGTTATATAGACCTGCACATCCGGATGCGCCTGCTGACCAGCCATCAGCTCCGCAAGCTGCATGCATTCCCGCAGACTGGCGTGCGGGCTACCGAAGGCAACAGCATCGACGCGAACGTTCTCGGTCGTCGAGAGTGACGCCCTGACCGCTCGCAACCGCGCGCGGTCGATATTTTGCGCGGTGGCGGGCGGTTCTCCCTGAAATGCCGCCCGGAGATCATCGGCCTCGGGAGTGATCCCCACGAGATGGAAGAGCGCGATCGCTCCGGATGATGCGGCGGCCGCCGCCAACGATTTCAACTGATCGCTGGTGGGCCGTACCGAAAATCCGTCGACGACCGGCACACCATTGGTCACCGACTGTCCGAGCAGATACCCGAGCACCGGATAGAAGTCATCTCGACTCTGAAGCCGTTCGGGGATTTGCTCCAGGCGAAAGAGCTGGGTGCCTCGTCGGTGCTCGTTGAGATGCAGTCCCGAGGCGGGCACCCGACCGGTGAGCGCGCAGGAGATATCGAGATAGTCGCCATACCGATTGGTCCGCGCTCCGATGACCGAATTCGCATAGGCCACCGCATTCGATTCCGACCAGGCGATCTGCTCGCCGAATACCGGCGCCACATCGGTTTGATAGGGCGCACAGGTAAAGGTCGGCGTTGCTCCCATGCGCACATATGCATATCCGAGCCGGCGGGCATTGGCCGCAAACTGTTCATCCTGGCCGAGCTGTCGCCAGTTCGTGCGGTCCATCGACATGACATTCAGCGATGTCGGCACACGCACCTGTCCGCCGAGATCGGCCAATCGCTCGGCAAAGGTCAATCCCGCGTGCCCCTCGCAGACGATGCCGTCGATATGCGCGCGGGTGACAGCGAGAAACCGGTCCGCTCCGTAGAGCGGCGCCATACGCGCCAGAATGCGCATGGCAAGTGCGGTGGCCGGTCCCGCTTCGCCGTCGAGCATCGCGCGCTCTTCGCTCGTCAGTCTGAGTGCATCGAATTCCCCGCTTCGCTTCATCGCAAGAACCGTTCTGTTCGACTATCGCAACATGCACCGGAATTGGCGCGGTATCGCGCCGGATAGATCACGCAAGTATTCTCCGTCGGCTTGGGTAATAATGGCATGCGGGAGGAGCCGGAGGTTGCCGGCTCTTTTGCGCGTCAGCGCCAGCCGACCTGGCCAATCGACGGTGCGCTGACCGACTCATTCGTTGCAACGCAGAGGCGCGCCCAGGCGCCCGCCGTGCGTCAGGACGGATATCGCTTCGTGATCAGCAGTTCAACTCGTGTCGATCGCGTACTGTGCTGCTCCACGACCTGGAAGGCACGGCCATGAAACTGATCGTCGCAATCGTCCAGGCATATGACACCGACCGATTGCTGCGCACGGTCACATCGGCCGGATTTCGGGTCACCCGCATCCAGAGCATGGGCGGGTTTCTGCGCGCGGGCAATTCCACCGTGCTGATCGGGGTCGAGGACGAGCGGGTCCGGGAATGCCTGCATCTCATTCGCCGAAGCTCGTGCTCGCGGGTGGAAAATATCCCCGATGAACTCGAAGCCGAGATCTTCGAATTCACCGGGGGCGATGTCGCAAGTGTCGCGGTTGGCGGAGCCGTGGTGTTCGTTCTGCCCGTAGCACGGTTCGAACGAATTACCGCCGATACGACTCAGGCCGGCTGCAAATCGCTGGCATAACGCGCGTCTGCCGAAAGCATCGGCGCCAGTATCTCCTGCATCGCCATGATGTGACTGCAGGTGCCAACCGCGTGTGATTCGAACGTGTGGCAGCTACACGTCCAGTGCTCGCCATCGAATGCGACCTCATAGTCGTCATGGCTGCCTTTGAAGGTCGCGCTCAACGACCGAAACTGGACGCGCTCCGGTTCCTGTGCATATCGATGCGCCTTTTCGATCTTCCCGATCATTGCCGAATGCATATGACTCCTCCTGTTGCTCCTTCCGTCGTCGACGGTTCAAACAGTACGAGCGAAACAAAAAAGCACCATGCGGTTACTGCATAGGTGCTCGGTGCGGGTTGCTATGGGATGCCACGCTCCGTGGCTGTGACTGCCTCGTCACGGCAAAATCCTTTCACGCGTCGCCACGTTCAGGCTTCCTTGCAGGCTATTCTAGCAAGAAAGCGACCGGCCGGTAAGACCGCACGACCCAAGTGAACGTACACATCGACAATGTCCGCGAAGATTTACCCCGATTTGGCAGTCGCGATCCTGGCGGGAGGCGCTTCCCGGAGATTCGGTTCCGACAAAGCGCTCTTCCGGTTCGGATCCGGCCATCCCACGCTGATCGAACGCACCGTGGCGATCGCTCGAAGTCTTTCCGACCGGGTGGTCATCATTGGGCACGATCGTTTCGCTGGACTGAATCTGGAGGCGGCAATCGTCCCGGACGACGAACCGGGGCGCGGCCCGCTAGCCGGAATTCTCACGGGGCTACGCGTGCTCGAACGTTCGCGCGTGCTGGTGCTGGCCTGCGACATGCCATGCCTCTCGCCTGCGCTCCTGCGGATGCTGATCGAGCGTCCGGTCGACCGCGATCGTATCGTCGTTCCTCGCACGGATGACGGTCGATGGCATCCCATGCACGCCATCTATCCTCGCTCGATGCTCGGCGCGATCGCTCAGGCCCTGGAGACTGGCAACGGTTCCGTGCGTTCGCTGTTCGGGCTGGTCGAAATCGATGCCGTGTCCGAATCCGAGCTGCGCCGCATCGATCCTGGTCTGGATTCACTCGTCAATCTGAACGATCCCTCGGGCATCCCGCGCGCACGTCGATGTATGGAATGAAGCAGAGTTGACACGGATCGACGCAACATCGATCTGATTCGTGTATGCTTGGATTGCGCAGTTCGAACCAGCCAAATCGATCACTGCGCCAATCGATACCGACCTACAGGAGACGAAAACCTTGGCAACACGATCAACTCGCTTCAAGAGCCTGGGCGCGCTCTGGCCATTGATGCGGGATCCTCGCATTCCATTCTGGGCGAAAGCAGCAATTCCGGCGGTGGCAGCCGCTTATGTCATCTCGCCAGTCGACCTGATTCCCGATTTTCTGGTTGGCGTCGGCCAGATCGACGATATCGGGGTTATGCTTCTCGCTGCTTCGGCAACGGTTGCGGTTTTGCAGAAATTCTTTGCGAACCAGGAACCGGAGCCCGAACCGGTCCGCGTTCGGACCGATGATGCCGGGATGCCCGGCCCGGTGTATGACGCAAGCTTCCGGGTGAAGTAACCCCGGCATCGAGGAACGACACGAGTGAGCGACCGCCAACGACGCGCCAAAGCAGCAAACAAGAAACCTAACCGCGCCCAGCGAAAAGCGCAGGAGGTGCGTCTGGCGGAAACCAACGCGCCACCTGCTGTCGACGCGCCCGTAGCGGTCGAAGAAGCACCGGTTGCGCGTCCGGTTGCTGCGGCGCCGGACCGCCCAGGTCGCCGCGTCAGTCGACCAAAAACCGCACCGGCGACTTATACGATCTCCCGTGAAACGGAATATGCGTACATTCACTCCGACCTCCGGCGCCTGATACTGACGGCCGGCGCCATGTTGATCCTGATGTTCGTCCTGCTCTTCCTGCTCGACTGACGAAACAGCGAAAACCACTATCGAACGTGAAAACGGCGCGGGATCGATCCCGCGCCGTTTCGTTTCTGGAGTGACTGATCGCGTCTAGATACCGGACGAATCGTCCTCGTGGGGGTCGACATCGCCCAGGGTATCAAGCTCTTCCGTCTCCAGCGTGTCCTCTTCCGATTCGGTGCCGGATGCGGCCAATTCCTCATCGGCCTCTTCATCGTCGAGATAGAAATCGGCTTCGTCCCGCCGTCGCAGATCGTCTCGCTCGCGAAGATACTTGCGCGTCGCGGCGATCTGGCGCGGAAAGGAGATTTGACCGGCCAGCGCTGGATCGCGATGGACCTCGCGAAGAATGACCCGGATCGAGGCGGCGGACGGACCGAGCGCATAGACCTCGTAGACGTTCCCACCCGCCATCAACTGCATGACGCGCTCGGCGGTTTTGGCTTCGATTTCGCCGATATGGCGTCCGCTGGCGTCGTGCACCATCAGCCGGTTCCCCTCGGGAACGAGCTGCAATTGCTGGCCCGCGTAGATTTCGGCCAATTCGGTCAACGGCGCCGGGTTGACCAGCTCATCCACCCACGTCTTGCCGACTTCTTCGATGAAGACCAGCGTGCGCGGGAAGATCGTCGCGGGAGCATCGCCAGACGGAGTGGCCGCGCGCAAGCGCTCGAGCCGCTGCAGATTCCGCCGGGAAATCAGATTGGCCGGGTCACTCTTGAGCGCGTCCGAGTATGCATCGTAGGCGGCGCTGTAATCGCGTTGCTCCAGAAATGCGCGTCCGAGCCGGTTATAGGCGGCGGTGTCTCGCGGATCCCGCTCGATCAGCTCGCGATTGATCGCAATCGCGGTGTCCCATTCGCCATTCAGCGCGGCTCGCCGTGCGTCTTCGACGACTTGCCGCCGGTTTCGTTGTTTCGTTTCGGGCATAGATGCCGTTGCCTTCCTCAAAAAGAACTGGGGTCATCGGGGTGAGCCGACGACTTCTCCAATGAGATACCAGGGACTCGATTCGGTAATGCGCACATCGACGAGCGAGCCGAGCAGATCGCGGTCGTCAGCCACATGAACGAGGGTGTTGCCGCGACTGCGGCCGCCCCACCGCCCCTTGTTGTGCGAATCGATGAGCACTTCCATTTGTGCTCCGATGCGGCCAGCATTGCGAGCCGTGCAGAGACGTTCCTGCAATGTTTCGACCGCCTGATGACGGGCGTGCTTGACATCGCTGGGAACATCGTCTTCCCATCGTGCAGAAAGCGTGCCCGGCCGGGGAGAATACATGGCCACATGGACCTTGTCGCAATCGGCGGCTTCCAGCGCGTCCAGCGTGTGCTGGAATTGCTCGTCCGTTTCACCGGGAAACCCGACGATGATATCGGTGGCCACGGTGATGCCAGGCATCAGCTCACGCGCCTTCGCCAACCGGTCGAGCCAAAGATCGGTGGTATAGGTGCGGCGCATGCGTTTCAGCACCTCATTGTCACCAGCCTGGACGGGCAGATTGAGATGCTCGCAGATCGACGGCACCTCGGCCATCGCTTCGAGGATCCGGTCCGACATGTATTTCGGATGCGAGGTCAGGAACCGCAAGCGGTCGAGTCCATCGATCGCGCCAACCGCGCGCAGCAGATCGGCAAGATCCGGCTTCTCCGGCAGATCGTGACCGTAGGCATTGACGGTTTGGCCGAGCAACGTCACATCCCGCACCCCCCGATCGACCAGACCTCGAACCTCGTCGACGATTTCATCGAACGGACGGCTCGTTTCCTTTCCGCGGCGATACGGCACGATGCAATAGGAACACAGGAAGTTGCATCCATAGATGATCGGTACATAGGCGGAGACAGCCGCATCCGCCGCATCTTCCAGATAGTAATGGGGCAGTGTGGCGAGATCGTCTTCCATTTCGGAGAGCTCTGGCACGAAATGCCGGAGCGATTCGAAATCGGACGGATCGAAAAAGAGATCGACGTGCGGGAATTGCTGCTTGAGTTTTTCCTGCTGGTTCGTGACCATACAGCCGGTCAATACCAGACTCATCTCAGGACGCGCGCGTTTTTCGCGGATCAGCGAATTGAGCTTGCCCGCCACCTTGTCCTCGGCGGCCTGGCGCACGACGCACGAATTCAGCACCACGATATCGGCATCCCGCTCGGAATCGGTGGCGCGATAGCCAGCCTCGTGCAGCATCGCTGCGACACGGGCGCTATCGGCCTCGTTCATTTGGCAACCGATTGTCCAGATATGGAAGTGCTTGCCGTTTTCAGGAAGCGGAGCCGGAGAAAGCACCGGCAGAAGTTCGATCGTTGCGCCCTTTGGCACGATAGATTTGCCTCGGTTTGATGTGGAACGACGGTGAAGCCGGAACGGTGGGCACCAGAACCAACCGCGCTATGCGGCAGCGAAACAGTTTACCTTATTCTTGTCGCCCACGCAGGGGAACTCCCGGATCGCCCGATGTGTTTTCTGGTCACAACCAAAAGGAGCGGAAATACGGCAGTTCGTACATGTCCGTTCGGTGTGAACGTGCCACGTAGACAACGCCAAGGCGGCTTGCTAGAATGACCGTGCAGCAGGCAGAGGGGTGCCTACCACCGTCGAATTCACTCACTCGCACATGATCCGCCGCGGTCCGGCTCGTCTCGCCGTCTGCCTTTTCGTACAACGCATCTTCCAAAGACGAAAGCGAGCCGCATGGTGAAGAGACGAGTTTGTGAAACCTGTCTCTACTTCGAGCCCGCCGGGTTTGCCAACAGCGGTTGGTGTCACCATCCATCCCGGCGTCAGAATTCCGACGTTCGTCTCGTCGTGCGAGCAAACGAGCTGGGATGCCGCAATGGCTGGAATGCCGATCTGTGGGTACCAGCCGACACCGGGGGCGCCACCCGGCGCGAGCATCCGCACGACCCGATCGGGAATCGGGCGCGGGCCGAGGTCGAACCCGCGGAGCAGAATGACCTGATCACCTCGATCGTGGCGGCCCGCACCGACAATATCCCGCTGGCCGCCGATGGGCCCGCTGCCCCGGTGAGCGCTCCTCGTTCGATCGAGGAAGATATCTTCGTCAAGCAGACACCTTCACGTTCGTGGAATACCGGGCCGATCTCGCCACAACCGGCTACCGAGCTCGTACAGGACCCGAGGGCCGCAATTCTCCGGGCTCGCGATCAGTTCAAGGAACGCCGAAAATCCGAGGGCCGGCTCGCCGATCGCCAGTTGACGACGTCCGCGGCTCCGCTGCTCGCTTCCGCCCGCGAAGCGCAAAAGGTCGATGATTTCGATCTCTCCGAACCCGAACCGGCGCCCGGTTCGATCGATGCCCGGTATGAGAATCGGCCACTGCTCTCGCGGAACCCACCGGCGAGTTCACACGATCATCGGCCGGTATCCCCGGTCACATTGCGTGAGATCGAACGGCCGTTTCCCTCGATGACCGAATTCCCGGACGATCGTCGTCGCTTCGAGTCGATCCCGGTTTTCGAACCCGATTATGAAGAAATGGCCGAAGCGGAAGTTCCGCCGGTGGACACCTGGATCGAAACTCGCCAGCTCGATACGGTTCCGCCCGAGCCGTATGAAGTCGATGAATTGTTCGACGATGACGAGCTGGGAATCTATGCGGAGAGTGAGCCATACGAAGAGGAAGCCGAACTTTCGGTTCGTCACCGGGAATCGATGCTGGACCGCTTCTTTCGGCAGCGACGCGTACGGCGCCAGCCTGCGGCCGTCGCCGATGAGCCGGTCTACGACGAGGAAACCCGGAACCAACCCGAACCGGCGCACGCGCTCGTACGGCCGATCGAAGACGAGCCTGTCGCTCCAGTCGCGGCAGCCAGCCCGCGCCCAGCACCACGCTCCGAACCCGTGATCCACGATACGCACCGGATGCAAGAAACCCGCGACGCGTTCGATCATCGAGCCGGCGATCGAGGATATCGAACAGAACATCGTTCCTCTCTGCGCTCAGAATCGAGGCAGCACGCAGAAGCGCCTGTCTCGTTCGACGACGATTTCGCCCTGCCGCCGCCATTGCCGGCTTACGAGCCAACCAACCGGCCAGAGCGCGCCGCTGATCATCGAGCGCGGGCCCGTTACGAGGAGCCCACTCCGCGGGCACGTTCTGCTGGACGGAATGGCCCGATCGAAACACCCATCGCGGACGAGTTCGGGGACCAGCCGCTGTTCGCATCGCAACCGACGGCCCAGACAGACGATCGAGTGATCGAGCGGCCCCCCAGCAACCAGCCCGCGCCGGTCGCCGCAACCTACCGGCAGGAGCGAATCTGCCGGACCTGCCGGGATTTTCGACCATCCGAAAATGGCGACCGCGGGTGGTGCAACAACAAGTGGGCGTTCAGCCATCGTCGTATGGTCGATGCCGACGATCTGGCGTGCCGGAACTCGCTCGGCAGTTGGTGGACCCCCAAAGACGATGTCTGGCGGCGCGATGGTGACATTTCCCGTCACGCGCAGCAGACGCCCAGAGTCGATGAATGGCTCTTCGGCTCGAGTTCGGACTCGAACGATCGCCGCCGGTCGGGTAGTTAGGCCGCCAGCGGTTTGTTAGACTTGGCGCGGCGCGGACACGCCCCCGCACATTGTGAACCGGCGCATCGATAGGACCATAGTTCGACCATGTCCGTTTTCGGCGATACCCTGCGACAAGCCCGTGCCCAGAAGGGAATCACCCTCCGTCAGGCCGAGCAGGAAATCCGGGTCAACCGGCATTATCTCGCCGCGCTCGAAGACGAAGCGTTCGAAAATCTTCCGCCCTTGCCCTATCAACGCGGGATCGTCCGGACCTACGCCGCCTATCTCGGTCTCGACCAAACACGCCTCGTCGAATTGTTCGATGCCGCCCGCGGCACCCGACCCGACGATCCACCCCGCATCGAGACGATCGAACCGGTCGAGATGCCAAGCCATTGGGCGCCGAACTTCGCGATCATCGGATTTACGTTGATCGCCGGAGCGATCATCTTCGCCTGGCTCTATAGCGCCTATTTCAAAGCGCCGGCCATGTCCGATCTCAGCATGCTCGATCTGCAACCGACCGTCACGCGAGTCAGCGAGGACCAAATCTTCGTTCCAAGCCCGACGCCCGACCTGCCGAGTCCCACCCCGACCGCTCCGCCGACGGCTCCTCCGGCCGATACGCCCACGCCGGAACAACCGGCAACCGAAGACCCGGCCGAGGGCGCGATCCAGAATACGCAGCCGCAGGCGATTTCGGTCAGCACGGCCGCCGAGACCAATACCGGTCAGCCTGGTATAGCCCGGACCGTTTCCGAGCAGTTGCCCGATGGTCTGGTGGCGATCAAAGTGACCGCTCAGAGTGATCTCTATCTGCAAATCTCCGCCGATGGGATGCAGTATTTCGCGGGCAGCCTGGCGCAAGGACAATCGACCGACTGGATCGTGGGGCATACCTTCTCGGTCTACACGACATCCGGCGCCAATACGCTTTTCACGAACAATCAGGGCACGCAGTTCTATATGGGCACCGAAGCCGGCGAAGTCGTTTATTCGCTTTAGGGAATTGGCCCGGACAGCGATCCCATCGCATCAGAGCACTTCGATCGGACAATCGGGCGCTCCTTTCGTTTTTGGGCCTGGACTTCAATGCCCCGCTTCGGCTACGCGCGAATCAGCTCGATCGCCCGGGGAAGGACTTCGATTTCGAGGGGCGTCTCTCCGACCACCTCACCGTCGAGCTCGGTTGGCACTGGTGGATCCGATTCGACCCTGATCGACGTGCCCCGCATGCGAATCACCTGATCGGTCGTCTCCAGGTGTCCCGTAAACGAAACGAGCCCCGCGCCGGCCAGCTCGATCGGATTCCGGGCGGTATAGATGAGCACATCGAATGCGCCGTCGCCGCGGCTGACCGATTCGACCAGATGGATGCGGGAATGCAGTAGCTGGGCCGAATTGGCGACCAGCACGAGACTCGACCGGATACGTGTCACACGGCCATCCACGGTGACGGTGAACTCAGCCTGCTCGGCGAAGGCGCCCGTGACCGCTGGTGGAAAATAGGCCGCCCAGCGAAAGTATTTCTTGAGTGTCGGGTTCGCCCCGATGAAGATCCGAGCATCGAGACCGGCTCCCCCCAGATGCAGCAGCAGCCGTTCTCCGCTCTGGCCGACATCGATATGCTCGCGATAGTGCCTCCCGAAAATCAGCTTGACCGCGTCTTCGGGATTCGCGGGAATATCGCTGACTTTGGCAACCATATTGGTCGATCCCGCGGGTACGATCGCCAGTGGGATCGGATGGCCAAGAATCGCGGCAGCAACCTGGGAAACCGTGCCGTCTCCTCCCGAGGCGATCGCCAGGGTGGCATGTTCCAGCTCGTCTTCGATGATTCCCCGAATCGGGATATCGGGCCGAGTATGCCGCACGACCACCGACGACCCGCGCGGCATGTACGCGCGCACCAGTGTCTCCAGCCGATCGGGTGGCACGCGGCTCCGGGGATTCGCAACCACGACGATTCGCTGCGGTCCGCTGAGTTGCACCGGTCCTTCTGAAACGCCGGCAGGTCGATACTCCAGGGTCAGGCCTCGATTTCATCCGGTCCGAAAACCCGGTCGACGATGTAGTTGGCCACCCAGGTTGCCCCGGCAGTCAATACGAGCACCAGGATTCCGCGAACCGCATTCTTCATCTGCCTGTTCATGCACTCACCCTTCCCTCTTCGTACATCAATCACGCGGCCCTCGGGCCAGCAAGAACAACGGAAACGCGATCACCGCCGCCAACATCGTCAGGTCGGCCAATGTCAGCCGATTGATGATGCGGAAATCGCCGCCGGGCGCCAGCTTCAAAATCGATGCCACTGGATCGGTGATGCCATAGATAAAACTTCCGACCCACAGACTGCCAGAAATCCCGACACTGAGCAAGAGTGACCGTACGATGACCAGCGCCGCCACGATCGCGTACCCGGCGAGCGCGAGCTCGATGGCCAGTTGGGAACCAGCCGGTTGGGAGCGAGTGATGCGGCGGACCACGTTAGTGTCCCAGCATCTCGCCGATCCGCTCGATCAGCAACTCGGCGACGACATCTTTCGGAAGCAATGGTATTTCTTCGACGTTCCCATCCGGCCAGACCAGAGTGACTCGATTGTCCCTGCTGCCGATCGCCTGTTCGGCATCGTTCGCCACGACCAGATCGAGCCCCTTGTCACGGAGTTTCTTGCGCGCATGCTCGACGAGATTCGAGGTCTCGGCCGCAAATCCGATTTTGAGCAATCCGGGTTCGTCGATACCGGCGATGATATCCGGGTTGGTGATGAGTTCGAGCGACAACGACGCACCCAATTCGGATTTCTTGATCTTCTCGCTCCGGATGTCGCGCGGTCGATAGTCCGCCACGGCAGCAGCCATGACAATGGCATGCGCACCGTGAACGGCCGCGGTCACCGCGTCTTTCATCTGAACCGCGGTTTGAATATCGATTCGATTGGCGCCGTAGGGTGTAGGAAGCGCGGTCGGCCCGGTGACCAGAACAACTTCGGCGCCGGCATCGAGCGCGGCCTGCGCCACCGCGTATCCCATCAGTCCGGTCGAGCGATTTCCCAGATAGCGCACGGGATCCAGTGCCTCTCTGGTGCCTCCAGCCGTGACGACCAGACGTTTGCCTTTCAGCAATCCCTGCCGCCCCAGAACCATGCGCGCGGCGCCAAGAATCGTCGCCGGCTCGGACATCCGGCCGATCCCCTGTTCACCTGAGGCCAGCCGCCCACGTTCGGGTCCCACGACGGTTGCTCCGCGTTGCCGCAACGTTGTCAGGTTCTGCTGCGTCGCAGGGTGTTGGAACATCGTGTCTTCCATGGCGGGCGCAAGCACGAGCGGCGCGGTCGATGTGAGTGCCACAGCGCCGAGCATATCGGGAGCCAGGCCATTGGCCAGCACCGCGAGTGTATTGGCGGTTGCCGGAGCGACGATGAATAGGTCGGTTTCTTCCCCAAGTGAGACATGTCCCGCGCTCGTTTCCGTCCAGGGTTCGAAGACCGAACCATGTACCGGACGCCGCGTGATCGCCTGCAAACCTGCTGGGCCAACGAACTGCCGGGCCGCCTCGGTCAGGATCACATCGACCGTGGCGCCCTGTTGCACCAATTTGCTTGCCAGATCGACGGATTTGTGTGCCGCAACCCCGCCGGTGATGCCGAGCAGCACCCGCGCTCCATGCAAAATCGACACTCCGCTCCCTCCCCAGACAGCTCGTCATTCGCTATCGTACCCGGCCACCGCCGTGGCAGGGCACGAAAAACGGGCGGTCGAAACCGCCCGTTGCTCGATGGATTTGTGCTATTGAACGACGGTCGAGATTGCTGCAAATATGGCCCAGAGCACTCCCAGAATGATGGTCGTGTTGAACACGGTCTTGTCGAATCCGCGGCGGGTCCGGTAGATCGAGTCGCTTCCGCCTCCCATGCCCCCGCCGAACGAGTCCGATTTTCCTTGCAGCAACGTCACTGCGATGAGCAGGATCGATAGCACGATCATCACGAAGAACAACGCGGTTTGCATTTATCGGTCTTCCATCATGGGTTCGGTACATACGATTCGCAACTGGGAAACGCTACCATCCGCGGACATATCCCGCAAGTTCAACGAGCGGCCTCTACGATTCGGAGAAACGAATCAGATTTCAGACACGCTCCACCGACGAGTAGACCGTCCACATTTGGAGATCGGAGAAAGTCAGCCGCGTTCTCAGGGGTGGCGCTGCCGCCGTACAAGATCCGGATCGCGCGCGCTGCATCGGCATTCGCTCCGGCAAGCTGCTGGCGAATGGCCGACGCGATCTCCTCCGCATCGCCGGGGGAGGCCGACTGGCCGGTGCCGATTGCCCAGATCGGCTCATAGGCGATCACCAGTCGATCGAGGCGTTCGGTCCCCACCCGATCGATCACCGCGGAGACTTGCTCCTGTACCCACGGCACGGCATTGCCAGCCTTGCGAACGTTTTCCGATTCGCCAGCACAGACGATGGGGACGATACCGGCGTCGATCGCGGCGGCCGCTTTTCTTCCGACCAGCTCGTTCGATTCGCAACAATCCCGGCGACGCTCGGAATGCCCCACGATCACGAACTGACACAGACCGTTGAGCATGGTTGCGGAAACCTGCCCGGTATATGCGCCCGATCGTTCCGCGCTGCAATCCTGGGCGCCGAGACCGACCCGGCTTCCCTCCAGAACCGCCGACACCGGAACCAACCAGGGAAAGGGCGGGCAGATGGCGACATCCGGCGCGCCATCCGGCAGACCGGCGGCAATCGACCCGGCCAGCTCGACCGCGGCCCATTCTTCGAGATTCATCTTCCAATTGCCGACGATGAACGGCATCCGACCGGACATCAGGACTGCTCCGTTTCTTGCCGAAGGACCGCAATTCCCGGCAATGTCCGCCCCTCGATGAATTCGAGCGAAGCGCCACCGCCGGTCGAAATGTGAGAAATCTTGTCCGCCAGCCCCGATTGCTCGATGGCCGACACCGAATCGCCCCCACCAATGACGGTGAACGCCCCGGAATTCGCCACTGCCTTCGCAATCTCGAGGGTCCCCGAGGCAAATGCCGGTCGTTCGAAAACCCCCATCGGCCCATTCCAGAAGATGGTTTTCGCCTTCCCGATCACGTCCGCATAGGCCGCGACCGTGCGGGGTCCGATGTCGAATGCCGCCCAACCATCCGGAATGGCATCGGCATCGACCGTGGCCGCCTGGCCGTCGATTCCCGGCGCGGTCACCACATCGATCGGAAGCAACAGATCGACATCGTTGTTTCTGGCCTTGGCGATGATCGCTCCGGCCACATCAGCACGATCGCTTTCGACCAGCGAGTCTCCGACGGCTTTTCCTTCCGCGAGCAGAAACGTGTTGGCCATACCGCCGCCCAACAGAATGGCATCGACGAGCGAAAGGAGATGTTCGATGACCGAGATCTTATCGGAAATCTTGGCTCCCCCCAGGATGGCCACGAATGGACGCTCAGGCGATTCGGTCAATGCCCCAAGAGCTTTCACCTCGGCACGCATCAAATCGCCGGCGTACGATGGCAGATACCGGGCAATACCCGCCGTGGACGCATGGGCGCGATGCGCTGCGCCGAAGGCATCATCGACATAGAGATCACCGAACGATGCCAGGGCGCGCGCGAGCGCTTCGTCATTCTGTTCTTCGCCGGATTCGTACCGGACGTTTTCCAATAGCAGCACATCCCCCGGTTGCAGATGGGCGACCTTGCCGGATGCGTCCTCACCGGTCACGTCGGCAGCTCGCATGACCGGGCGATCGAGAAGCTCGCTCAGGCGTTGCGCGACCGGTTTCAGAGACAGGTCTGGGGCGATTTTGCCCTTCGGCCGACCCAGATGCGAAATGAGAACGAGCGAGGCTCCCCCATCGAGCAGCCGTTGCAGGGTCGGCAACGCCGCCCGGATACGCGTGTCGTCCTGGATCACCCCGTCGCTCAACGGGACATTGAAATCGACCCGGACGATGGCTCGTTTACCCGAGACATCGACACCATCCAGGGTTCTCAGAGACATGGATGTTTTCCCTTTCCGAAGTGCGGCGCTATGCGGTGTCCGGCACGCCTTCCTCACAGATGAGCGCCAGGGTATCGGCCAACCGGCAGGCGGCCGCCCATTCGGCGTCATACCAGGCGTCCACGGAGACAAATGTCTCATAGAGCAGTCTCGACTGTGCCCAATCGACAACGACCGACCGGGAATCGCGCAAGAGATCGGCGGAAGCGGACACACCGTTCTGAATGCCGATCAGCCCAACCAGATCGTCACGCCGTTCCGCGGCAGCCACCGCCGCTCGCAGCGTTTCCTCGGACACCCGCTGTTCCAGCCAAAGTCCAAGCGAGAGCGAACCGACCCCCAGCGCCGGTGTTTCGAAGACCGCGACACTCAGTCGATTGCTGAGTTTGCCAATCAATTGCTCGCAGATCGGCTGCGGAACCGATGTGCCGGGCCAGATCGCCAGTCCACCGCGGGAGGCGGGAGTATCGAGCAGCGGGCGCACCCCGCGTGCGGGAGCAATGACCGTTGCGCTACCACAGCGGATCTTCGCAAGTTCGTCGAACAACCGATAGAGCATTCCAATCGCGGCGGGTGCCCCCGCCGCCGATGCCACGATCGAATGCCGATCGACCTCGTAGGCAGTCTCATTGATGCCGATGCCGATATTGATATCGGCCAGGGGCGACGCCTCGGGGAGCACCACTCGCTTGGCGCCCTTCTTCAGATGCTGGTCGAGCGCGGCCACATCGCAAGCGGCCGCGCCATCGACGATTACCAGCGGCGTATCGGTTTTCCCCCAGGTGGCGTTTTTGCCGTCGTCATTCGAGGAAAGCGCGATTTCCCGGTCGCCGATCTTCAGGGTTTCCCCGTCCAGGGACAATTCGCCGGGAAATGGTCCATAGACCGAATCGTTCTTCAGCGCCCGAAAAATCCCCTCCGGACCGGCTTTGTCGTGAATCGCGACGATTTCGAAGAGATCCGAGAATCCGCCTTCTTCGACCACGCGCACGAGCTGGGCGGAGATTCGCCCCAAGCCATTGATTGCCAGCCGTAATGCCACGCGTCGCTCCCTGTCGTTCCCATCCACCGGCCCAATGTCGCATCGGAGACGACGTTGGCCGGGAGAATTCTAGATTCTCAGGGGATCGCCGGTGCGCGATTCGATTCGGGAGACCGAGAGCGGCATGACCGCGGCCGGCGCGCTGGCCAATCCAACCAGCACTTTGGAGAGCTTGGCCGGATCGTGGCGGAGGGGATTGATGTCGCTGATGACATCGGCGCCGACGATGCGGACTCCGTCGTAGATCGCAATCTGGCCGTCATCCAGCACAGCCTGAACCCCGAGCTCCGGGCGAATCGCTTCGGCAGTCGCTCTGTTCGAGTTGACCACCGCATAATCGAGATTGCCTTGGCCCAGGTATTCCACCACCGCGCGGATGTGATCGGTCGCGGTGAAGTGATCGGTTTCGCCCTTCTGGGTGGCAACATTGCAGGCATAGACCGTCGTTCCGCGCGCCCATTTGATCGCGTCGAGCACTCCGGACACCAGCAGATTTGGAATCACGCTCGTATAGAGACTTCCGGGTCCGAGCACGATGAGATCCGCGTTGACGATCGCATCGAGTGCGGGGGCATAGGCCTTCGGATTCCCCGGGGAGAGGTAGACCTTGCGAATCGGAGCCATATCCCCGGTGATGTTCGATTCCCCGCGGATCGTCGTACCGTCGACCAACTCGGCGCAGAGGTCGATGATTTCGAGGGTGGAGGGCATCACCCGGCCGCGGATATTGACGACGCGCCCGAATTCCAGCACCGCCTGCTCGAAACTGCCAGTCACCTGGGTTAGCGCGGTAATGAAGAGATTACCGAGCGAATGCCCCTTGAGATCCGACCCATCCCGGTCGAATCGATACTGGAAGAGCTGATTGACCAGCGACTCGTCGTCGGCAAGCGCGACGATACAGTTGCGAAGATCGCCCGGAGCCGGCATGTCGTATTCCCGGCGAATCCGGCCCGTGCTGCCGCCATCATCGGCGACGGTCACGATTGCGGTGATATCGACGTCATGCTGCTTGAGACCGCGCAGCAGATGCGAAAGCCCGGTACCCCCGCCGATCGCCACGACATTGATATCGGGGAGGTTCGGTCCGAAACGATGGTTGGCCACGATCTGCGAAATCGGTTGATGTACCGAGGTGAGCGCCAGAATCGGTCCGATGACGGCATGTCCCAGCTTCCAGAGACCGAAGCAGAGCAATGCAATCCCCGGAATGATGAGCGCGACTTCGCGGTAGGGATGTGGAATGAACTGTAGGGTGAAGAACCGAACGGCGCCGGAGGTGGAGGCGAGCTGCCAATAATAATTGCGATAGGCCCAGGTAATCCCCATCGCCAGGCCAAGGCTGATCACGATGATGCCGGCCATCGCCAGAAGAATCCAGCGCTTGATCAGCATGCCGGGACGCATCCAGGTGCGCCAGCTTCGCAGCTCCATGTCCCCTCCGAAAGCTGCCCAGGGATTCCCTCGCCTCCTGGACCAGCCGAGTATAGCACCGGGAATAGACGCCACCGCCAACTCCGGGCCGCGTGAACGAACACCCACTCCGGAGGAAACGTTCCGTCGCCATCCGCCGTTTCGCCAGGCAGTCTGTCTCGCACGGCGCGGGGCCAAAAGCGGTGCTTCATCCGGGACAGGTCGATGGTTCTGGGCGTCTTCTTCTGGTATCATATGGAAAGCGGAATCCAAGTGCGGTGAACGTGGGCCTCCGACCCACGTTTTTTATCGCCCGAAAACGTTTTACCCATCCGATTCCGCCTCTTCGAGCTACCCCGGCTCAATCGATCATTGGGCCACCCGAGCAAGGAGGTTCTCGGGATGAAAAGTGATTTGTATACCGCAATCGCGCAGATTGCCTCAGAACGAGGTATTCCCCGCGAAGCGGTGTTGTCGTCAGTCCAGCATGCGCTCATGACGGTCTACAAGAAAATGACCGGAACCGAGGAGGAGGTCGACGTCGAGATCGATCCCGCCACGGGGGAAATGCATGTCTGGAGCCGGCGCCGGGTCGTAGCCGAAGTGACCGACCCGGAGACCGAGATTTCATTGCCGGAAGCGCGCGGTTTCGAAAACACCGCCATGGTCGGCGATGAGATCCGGATCGAGAAAACGCCGGAGAATTTCGGTCGTATCGCCGCGCAAACCGCCAAGCAGGTGGTGCTGCAAAAGATTCGCGATTACGAGCGTGACACCGTTTACGAGGAATACGCTGACAAGCAGGGCGATATCATGAATGGTATCGTCCAGCGCGCCGATTCGCGCGCTGTCATCGTCGAGCTGAACAAGGCCGAAGCGGTCATGCCGGCGCGCGAGCAGGTGCCGACCGAACGGTATCGACCAGGCCAGCGCATCAAAGTCTTCCTGCTCGAGGTCAACAAGGATCCGAAAGGACCCCAGTTGATCGTTTCCCGGTCACATCCGAATCTGATCAAACGGCTTTTCGAAATCGAAGTGCCAGAGATCTACAGCGGCGCCGTGGAAATCATGGAAGTCGCCCGTGAACCAGGACTCCGGTCGAAGGTGGCGGTGGCAGCCCGGCAAGAAAAAGTCGATCCGGTCGGTTCGTGTGTTGGCGTTCGGGGTGTGCGCATCCAGAATATCGTCAACGAACTCTACGGTGAGAAAATCGACGTGATCGAGTGGTCCGGGGATACCGCGACCTTCATCGCGAATTCGTTGAGCCCCGCCAAACCATCGAGTGTTACGCTGAACGAGAGCGAAAAGGTCGCCACTGTTATCGTACCGACCGAGCAGATGTCGCTGGCTATCGGCAAGGAAGGGCAGAACGCGCGGCTCGCTTTCAAATTGACTGGCTGGCGTATCGACATCAAGGATCCGGAAGCCATGCGCGACCAGGGTCTCGAGATGTTCCGGCAGGTGCAATCGCAAATTGCCGAAGCGCCGGAGGACTTTGGCTGGCATGGCCGCCAGCCGCGCCTGGTCCGCACCGATGGCATGATTTCCGTGCGCGACCGGGAATACGGTCCCTTCGATTCCTCGTTGATCGGCATGAGTGTCGATGTCGAGG
Source organism: Thermomicrobia bacterium (assembly GCA_044464585.1). Lineage (GTDB taxonomy): Bacteria > Chloroflexota > Chloroflexia > Thermomicrobiales > UBA6265 > JAMLHN01. Next base: position 39,105 of record JBIQLF010000002.1, on the reverse strand, counting down.
TTCGAGGTGAGGCCCTCGAGGTCTATTACAACCGCGAGCTGCGAGCCCGCTTCAACGTGGCCGACGGCACGCTGCTGCCACTGGATGAAGTTGCGTTCTCGATCGACGAGTAGCGCAACATCTGGCAGCTCGGCGGAAAGGGAGGCGTCTCCATGACCGCGACCGCATCGAAAACCGGCAAGCCGGGGACGAAGGGTCCCCGGCCCCGGCATGTTCCCCAGCGCACCTGTGTGGCGTGCCGCGATAAGACGAACAAGCGCGCGCTCTTTCGCATCGTGCGCACCAGCGACGGGCAGGCCGAGGTCGACCTCACCGGTCGTAAACCCGGGCGAGGAGCCTATATCTGCGATACCCCCGCCTGCTGGCAGCGCGTGACCTCATCGACGGTGCTCGATCACGCGCTCAAAACAGAATTGACCCAGGAAACCAAGAACACACTGCGCTCGTTCGCGGCAACGATTTTCGCGAACCGGCCCGCCGCGGATGAGCCATCGGAAGGAGAAACCGCCTAATGGTTGTGAATTATGAAGAAGGAACGCAAACCCGCAAGGGCGGACGACGTGGCGGTGGACGCCGCGGCAAGAATCAGCGCGGTGGCGGCGCTCGCACGGTAGCCCTCCGCCGGACTGCACCCGTGGTGCGCGAACCAGTTGGGTTGCCTCCCGTCATGACGGTCGCGGAATTGTCCGACGCGCTGCAAACGACCCCGATCGAAATCATCAAAGAGTTGATGAAACTCGAGGTGATGGCCAATATCAATCAGCAGATCGACTTCAATACGGCCAGCCGCGTGGCCTCGAATCTCAATTGGGAAACCTTCGAGGAGGTTCCTGAAGCTGTTCAGGCAGCCAATGCCGATTTCGAGTCCCGCCGCGCCGAGGGGCAGACCGATCCGGATGCCATCTCGCGACCGCCGGTCGTGACCATCATGGGCCATGTCGACCATGGGAAGACAAAACTGCTCGACTCGATCCGCTCCACCAACGTAGCCGAAGGCGAAGCGGGTGGTATCACCCAGCATATCGGCGCCTATCAGATCGAAAACCACGGACGGCGCATCACCTTTCTCGACACGCCCGGTCACGAGGCGTTTACCGCCATGCGCGCCCGCGGCGCCCAGGCAACCGATGTTGCCGTGCTGGTGGTTGCCGCCGATGACGGCGTCATGCCGACGACGCGCGAAGCAGTCGCCCATATCCGCTCGGCCAATGTGCCGATGGTGGTGGCAATCAACAAGATCGATTTGCCGACCGCGAACCCCGATCTGGTCAAACAACAGCTCTCGGAGCTGAATGTGATTCCGGAGGACTGGGGCGGTGATGTGCCCTTCGTGGAAGTCTCCGCTCGCGAGCATCTGGGTCTGGACGATCTGCTGGAAGTCATTCTGCTGGTGGCCGATATCAACGAGCTGAAAGCCAATCCGCACAAGCTCGCCAGCGGTATCGTGATCGAAGCTAAAGTCGACCGGGGTCGCGGTCCGGTTGCCACCCTGCTCATCCAGAGCGGCACCCTGAACGTGCGCGATATCGTCGTCGCCGGAACCGCCTGGGGCCGGGTCAAGGCGATGTTCGACGATCGTGGCAAACGGGTTCGCCGTGCCGATCCGAGCTTCCCGGTGGAGGTTCTCGGTCTGGTCGATCTGCCCGGCGCCGGCGATCCGGTGCAGGTCTTCGGTGACGAACGCACCGCTCGTCAGATCGTGGAGCAACGCCAGGCCCAACGCCGGGCGGAATCGCTGGTGATGGAGCGCGGCGTCAAGCTGACCGATCTCTACAATCAGATCCGGTCGGGCACCATGGCCGAACTCCGGGTAGTAGTCAAGGCCGACGTGCAAGGCACATTGGAAGCGATTCAGAGTGCGCTTCTCAAGCTCAACGACGAGGATCAGGGAGTGCGGGTGAGCATTCCCTATGCGGGCACCGGCGCGATCTCTGAATCGGATGTCAGCCTGGCATCGGCCACCCGCAGCATCATCATCGGATTCAATGTCCGGCCCGATGTGGCGGCCAAGCGCGCGGCGGACTCAGCCGACATCGATATTCGCTATTACACGATCATCTATCACCTCATCGACGAAGTGAAAGCGGCCATGAAGGGCCTGCTGGCGCCCGTCTACGAGGATGTCACCGATGGCTATGCCGAGATCCGCGATACCTTCAAGCTGCCGAGTGGCGATGTGGTGGCGGGTCTCTATGTGCTGGACGGCAAGGTCACCCGCAACTCGCGTGCGCGGGTGCTGCGCGATGGCAAGGTGATCCACGAAGGATCGATCAAGTCCCTGAAACGCTTCAAGGAAGACGCCCGTGAAGTGGCGGCCGGATACGAATGCGGTCTCGGACTCGACAACTTCAACGATCTTCAGGTCGGTGATCAATTGGAATTCTTCCATCGGCAGGAGGTCGGGCGCTAACGGCGCCCACGGCCTTCCACCGAGATCGTGCCACGGCACAATCCCATTCAGGAGCCCACAGCATGACCCGCCGGACACGTCAGGTCGGCGACCTCCTCAGAGAAGAGTTGACCGACATCATTCGTACCGAAGTGAAGGACCCGCGCGTCGGGTTCTTCACGATCACCAGGGTGGACATCGGTCCCGATCTTCGCAACGCAACCGCAATGGTGAGTGTGCTCGGTACGGATGAGGAGCGCGAAGAGACGCTCGCCGCGTTGCGATCGGCTGCCGGTTTTATCCGCCGGCAACTCAAACCGCGCCTGCGGATGCGCCAGGTGCCGGAAATCGGTTTTGCCGATGACCGGTCGATGGAGCATGCCCAGGAAATCGCCATTGCCCTGAACGAGCTGGAGCAGCAGCGGCACAAGCGATCCGCGTCCGGCCCGTCGACCGAGGTCGTGCGATGAGCTCGGCGGGCTGGCAGCTCGACCGCACGGCTGCCGAACGCGCCTTCGACGTACTCCGTTCGGCGAAGCTGGTCTGTTTTCCGACGCATCAGAATGTGGACGCCGATGGCTTGTCATCGGCGCTAGCGATGCTGGATGGGCTACGCCGCCGGGGAGGCAATGGGTTCGTGCTCATCAGCGATGGGCGCTTCCCCGGCTATCTCGAATTCCTTCCTGGCAGCGAGAGCGTGGTGATCTACGGCAAGGACGAGCTGCCGGCGTACGACATGCTCTGTCTGGTCGATTGCTCGGATCAGCGCCGGCTCGGGAAGTTCTATACCGACGATCCCAGCCGGATCGACGGCGATATGCCGATCATCAATATCGACCACCATGTCACCAACAGTCACTATGGCATCGTCAATATCGTCGAACCGCGCGCGGCCGCCGCGGCCGAGATCGTGACCGATATCCTGGATGTCTGGGGGATCGACTTCGACGTTCCACTCGCACAATTGCTCCTGGCCGGCATCTATGGTGACACCCTCGGGCTGCGCACCGACAACACCACGGCTCGCACGATGCGCACCGCGGCCGATTTGGTCGATGCCGGCGCCGATCCGGCGCGCATCGTCGATGCACTCTTCCGCATCAAACCCGCGACCGCGGTCTGCCTCTGGGCACGTGCACTGGATGGGGTGTCCTGGCAAGGCTCACTGATCTGGACCGAGGTTTCCCGGCGAATTCTGGCCGACTGCAATGCGGACGCGTCCGAAGCCGAGAACCTCGTCAATTTCCTGACCGGAACCGACGGTTCGACCATGGCCGCCATTCTCTATGAAAACGAAGCGGGATGGCGCGTCAGCATGCGGACCCTGGCGCCCGAGGTCGATGTGGCCGCAATCGCCGCCCATTTCGGAGGCGGTGGCCATCCCAAGGCCGCGGGCTGCCAGATCACCGGCGGTGTCGTCGAACGGGACGAGTTCCTGCGACAAGCGGCCGAATTGGCCGAAGCGCAGGTCGCATCCTGACCAGCATGACTGGCCCGGGTCGATTTCACGGTCTTCTCATCATCGACAAGCCAGCGGGCTGGACGAGTCATGATGTGGTCGGGCGGGTGCGGCGGCTCCTGGGACAACGTTCGGTGGGTCATGCCGGAACGCTGGATCCGGCCGCGACCGGCGTGCTTCCCGTTGCGGTCGGTTCGGCATTGCGGGCCGTCGAGTATCTGTCCGAAGCCACCAAATCCTATCGGGCGGAAATCACCCTCGGGCTGGCCACCGATACCTTCGATGTCGACGGTCGCATCACACGCCAGTGCCACCCACCCAATCTCTCGGAAAGTGAAATCGGGAATCTCCTCGGCTCGTTCCTCGGACCGTCCGAACAAACGCCGCCCATCTATTCGGCCATCAAGGTCGACGGGGAGCGGCTCTACGAACGCGCCCGCCGGGGCGAGTCGATCGATCTGCCCAAGCGGAGCGTTTTCATTCACCGGCTCGATCTGGTGGAGTGGAATCCCCCGGTAATAACGGTCGATCTCGATTGTTCGAAAGGGTTCTACGTCCGGTCGTTCGCCCGCGATTTGGGCGAACGACTCGGCAGCTGCGCTCATCTGTCGAACCTGGTGCGGACGCGCACCGGTTCGTTCGATCTTTGTGACGCCTGGACGTTGTCCGAATTGTCGGACGCGCCCCTCGAAGCGGAATGGGAGCGTATCGCCATCGCCCCCGACGCCGCCGCGTTTGCGCTTCCCGCCGTCATCATCGAACCGGACCGGGTCGAAGAATGGGAGCAGGGAAAGCGCTGGGCGGTCGATAGCACCGTCAGCTCAGGGGCTGTCCGCGTATATGATTCGATGGGCGCCTGGCTCGGGATTGGCGAACTGATCGCCGTCGATACCGCCGTGATTCTGTGCCCGCGGAAAGTGATCCCTACATCCATACCATCGCACCGGGAAGAGGATTGATGTCTGTCCAGGTCTCGTTTCAGGAAATGGAGCCGCTCGACCGGGTCGTGACGATCGGCACGTTCGATGGTGTCCATCGCGGTCATCAAAAGCTGATCGAGGCAACCCGGCAACGCGCCGCCGAGCTCAGCGCGCGCTCGACCGTCCTGACCTTCGAACCAGTTCCCGCTTCGGTGCTCAGACCGGACAAATTCCCCGGACGCATTTGTACGGCTGGACGGAAACTGACCCTATTGAAAGCGCTCGGGCCGGACGAAATCGTGGTGATCGAATTCGATCGCGATCTTGCGGCCCAGTCGCCCGAGGACTTCCTCGCCGGTGTGAAAGACCGGTCGGGCATGATCGAGCTCTGGGTTGGGGAAGGGTTCGCTTTGGGTCGCAATCGGGTGGGCGATGTGGCGCGCATTCGTGAAATCGGCGAAGAGCTCGGATTTCGCACGATTGCCATGCCACGCGTCGTCGACGGCGATGAGATCATCAGCAGCTCCTCGATTCGCCGGGCGATCGAATCGGGCAATGTCGCGTTTGCCGCGGAATCGCTGGGACGGCCATTCACGGTCGCCGGAGAGGTCATCCACGGAGCGCATCTGGGGCGGGAGATCGGATTTCCGACCGCAAACTTCTTTCCGCCGGAGGGGCTCGTTCAGCTCGGTGACGGTATCTTCGTTTCGCTCGCGACGGTCGCGGGGGAGTCGTCTCCCCGACCGGCCATGACGTATGTCGGTACCCGGCCCACGATCAATAGCGGGGTACGCCAGATCGAGACCCATTTCCTGGACTTCGAGGGGGATCTCTACGGACAGTCGATCGAAGTGGCCATGCTGGAAAAACTGCGTGACGATCAGCAATTCCCGAATCTGGACGCCATGATCGACCAATTGGCCATCGACGAGAACCGAACCCGCGAGTATCTGGAGCAGCGGCCAGATGCTTGCGATTGACCGGGCGAAATCGCCAGACGGCCAATTGATTCACCTTGGCAGTCATGCTACCATTGGTCGGTCACGCGGCTGACACGCTCGGCATTGCTGTCCGAGCGTTCGCTATTTTCTGAACATTTCAGATTTCAGGAGGCCCCACAATTACACGACCGGTTCAAACGCGGGTCAATGAGCGGATCCGGATCCGCGAAGTTCGTCTCGTCGACGAGCAAGGCCAGCAGGTTGGCGTGGTGCCAACCATGCGTGCGTTGGAAATGGCCCGGGAGCGCGGGCTCGATCTTGTCGAAGTTGCCCCGAATGCGATTCCGCCCGTCTGTCGCTTGATGGACTATGGCAAATATCGATACGAGCAGAGTCGCAAGGAGCGCGAATCCCGCAAGAACCAGACCACCGTTGAGCTCAAGGAAGTTCGCATTCGGCCCAAGATCGACGATCACGATTTGGAAACCAAGGGTCGGAATGCGGCGAAGTTCCTCGATGCAGGCGACAAGGTCAAGGTTTCGGTTCTTTTCCGCGGACGCGAAATGGCGCATCCGGAAATCGGCAGGGGGCTCCTCGACCAACTTATCGAACTTCTGCGCACGCACGGCACGGTCGAGCAGGCGCCGAGAATCGAGGGACGGACGATGACGATGATTCTCGCCCCTCTCAAGCAGAAACAGGAAAAGGAAGGCAGCACGAATCGTGGCGAAGCAAAAGCTGAAAACCCATAAGGGCGCCAAACGGCGGTTTACATTCACCGCGACGGGCAAGATCCGGTCCGCCAAGGGCATGAAGTCCCACTTCCGGCGCCGCAAGTCCGCTCGCGTCAAGCGGCAGTTCGATCGAACGATCGAAGTGAGCGAATCGAACGTCAAGCGCATCGAGCGCATGCTCCCATATGGCAGCTAGCCGGCGGGACCGATAGGGGTACGGAGTACGAGATGGCACGAGTCAAGCGAGGCGTTGCCGCGCACCGGCGGCACAAGCGTGTTCTCGCGCAGGTGAAAGGTCACCGCGCAACCAATAATCGACTGTACAAGCGCGCGCATGAATCGATGATGCGTTCGTTGATGTATGCGTACCGGGACCGGCGGAATCGGAAGCGCGATTTCCGGCGACTCTGGATCACCCGCATCAACGCGGCTTCCCGGCTCAATGGCATCACCTATTCCCGCCTGATCGAAGGTTTGCGCATCGGGAATGTCGCCATCGATCGCAAGATGCTCGCTGACCTCGCCGTGCACGATGCTGCTGCGTTTTCGGCCGTTGCGGAGGTCGCCAAACAACACGCCGGTCCGCGCGCCTGACCGGGTCCGGGCCATGATGCCGGAACCGGTCATTCGGAGCCGGCACAATCCAGTCTACAAAGAGCTGCGCTCGCTCCTGCGTCGTGAACGACGCTATCAGGAGCGGGCGTTTCTCGTCGAAGGACCGCGCTTCATCGAAGACGCCGGGCGATTTGGATTCGCGCCTCGCCTGTTAGCGATCGCCGAGTCGTTCGCCGCGACCAGCCAATCGACAACCGGGCCATCCATCGCGATCCGAATACTGGACGATGACCTATTCGGCACGCTCTCGGACACGACCACATCTCAGGGAATGATCGGGCTGTTCGCGTTTCCCGAGATTCCAGTGCGGAGCGATTCGCCTCCGTTGCTGCTCATTGCCGATGGCATCCAGGATCCTGGCAACCTGGGAACCCTCATTCGTTCCGCGGCCGCGGCGGGAGCGAGCCAGGTGATCACCTTGCCAGGCACCGTTGACCCATGGGCGCCCAAGACGGTGCGAGCGGCGGCCGCCGCGCATTTCGTCATCCCAATCGAGTGTTGCTCATTCGAATCGCTGCCCACCGCGATCCCAATGGATGCCGCTATCCTGGGGGCCGATGCCGCCGGCGCCGTGTCCTACGACCGTCTCGATCTGACCGGGCCAATCGCGCTCTTCGTCGGCGGCGAGGGGCACGGGTTGTCGGCGCACGCTTGGGCCATGATCGATCATTTGGTGACCATACCGCTCCAGAACGGTGTCGAATCGCTCAACGCCGGAGTGGCCGGTTCGATCGTTCTGTTCGAGGCGAATCGACAGCGCAGTCTGGCTGGCTCGTCTGGCAAAACCCCAGCAATTAGTTGATCTTTTCAGCCGGCTATCCGATGATTGCGCGGGTTTTCGAGGCACTGGAAGCAACCCGGCGGACCCCGCCCCTGCCGGACCGGCCGGCCAACGTACCGACATTCGGAACAATTGGAGGAATGATGCGCAAGCAGGATCTCGTGGCACATGTTGCCAAATCGACCGGTATGCCCGAGTCGAAAGTCGCGGAAATCACGACCGCCCTTTTCGCTGGAATCGAAGATGCGCTGAAAAAGGGCGAGGAAGTCGCCATCAGCGGATTCGGCACCTTCCGGGTCGTCGAACGCCCGGGGCGTGAGGGGCGAAATCCCCAGACCGGAGACGCCATCAAGATCGGGCCGAAGAAGAGCCCGACGTTCAAAGCTGGCGCCAGCCTGAAACGCGCTGTCCAGTAACGATTCGGTGAATCCAGACAAGCGAAACGCCGCGGTCCGGCCGGACCGCGGCGTTTGCCATTCACATGATTCTCAGAGCGGGAACGATCAAACGTCCAGGTTGACGACATCACGTGCGTGCGTCTGGATGAACTTCTTGCGGGGTGGCACCGCCGTTCCCATCAGCATATCGAAAGTCTCGTCGGCGGCAACCGCATCGTCCACGGTCACCTGCACCAGCGTTCGCTGCGCCGGGTCCATGGTCGTTTCCCAAAGCTGATCCGGGTTCATCTCGCCGAGACCCTTGTAACGCTGCACTTCGACTTTTTCACCGAATTCGGCCATCTTCTTTTCGCGCTCTGCCTCGTTGTAGACCCACGCCTCCTGCTTTCCGGATTTCACCCGGTAGAGTGGCGGTTGCGCAATGTAGAGATGCCCCTCGTGGATGATCGGCTCCAGGTGACGATAGAAGAAGGTCAACAGCAGTGTGCGGATGTGCGAACCGTCGACATCGGCATCGGTCATGATGATGATCCGGTGATAGCGCAACTTGCTGATGTCGAACTGCTCGCCTACCGATGTGCCGAGCGCGGTGATCATGGTGCGAATCTCGTTGTTCTGGAGAATCTTGTCCAGCCGCGCTTTCTCGACGTTCAGGATCTTCCCGCGCAACGGCAGAATCGCCTGGAAGCGGCGGTCACGTCCCTGCTTGGCGGAACCACCCGCGGAATCGCCCTCGACGATATAGAGCTCGGCGTTTGCCGGGTCGCGCTCGGAGCAGTCCGCCAGTTTACCAGGGAGACTGAAGCTCTCGAGACCGCCCTTGCGCTGCACCAGCTCCCGGGCTTTGCGAGCCGCTTCGCGTGCGCGGGATGCCGTGAGGCATTTCTCGATCACGCGCTTGGCGATCTGGGGATTTTCTTCCAGAAACGCGCCGAGCGATTCGTTGACCACGGTCTGGACCGCGCCGGCGATCTCGGCATTGCCGAGTTTGCCCTTGGTCTGCCCTTCGAATTGCGGGTCGGCGAGCTTGACCGAAATGATCGCGGTCAATCCCTCACGCACATCCTCCCCGGACAATGACTCGTCGCCCTTCAGGAAGCCGTTCTTCTTGGCGTAATCGTTGATCGTCCGGGTCAGCGCCGACTTGAAGCCCGAAAGGTGTGTCCCACCGTCGGCGGTGTTGATGTTGTTGGCGAACGTATGTGTCGATTCGCCGTAGCTGTCGTTGTACTGCAGGGCGACCTCGATCATGCCGGCCGGGGTTTCGCGCTGGACGTAGAACGGCTTGTCGTGCAGTACCGTGCGATTCCGGTTGAGATGCCGCACGAACGAGACGATGCCGCCCTCGAAATAGAACGAGATCTCGCGGTCGCTGCGCTCGTCGATCAGGGTGATCTTCAAACCGCGAGTCAGATAGGCGGTTTCCCGGAACCATTGCGCCAGGCCGTCGAAGCTGTAATCCAGACCGCCGGTGAAGATCTTCGTATCCGCCATGAACGAGACGGTGGTGCCATGTTCGTGCGGTTCGCAGGAACCGACGACCTCGACCTTGGACAGCGGTACCCCGCGTTCGTAGATCTGGCGATAGACCTTGCCATCGCGCCGGACTTCGACGCGGCACCATTCGGACAAGGCGTTCACGACCGATGCGCCGACACCGTGGAGGCCACCAGAGACCTTGTATCCGCCGCCGCCGAATTTTCCACCGGCATGCAGGATCGTCATGATGACTTCGAGTGCCGATTTATTTCCCTTGGAATGCTTATCCACCGGAATACCGCGACCATTGTCGACCACGGTCACGGCGCCATCGGCGTGCATGGTGATAACGATCTTGTCGCAGTACCCGGCAAGCGCCTCGTCGACCGAGTTGTCGACGATTTCCCTCACCATGTGATGCAACCCGCGCTGGTCGGTGCTGCCGATATACATGCCGGGCCGCTTGCGAACCGCTTCGAGTCCTTCGAGAATCTGAATCGAACTCGCGGTATAGGTTTCAGGTTTCGTTGCAGTCGTAGCCAATGTAAGACTCCTTATTCGATCGTGCGAGTCGATCCAGCGACCGCGCGTTCAGATGCAAGCTGCGTCGAGCGCTCGCTGTAAAACAAGAGCGATGCGATCCACAAGACGCATCCAACGAATGCGTTTGCGACGATGGCAATCGCAAGTCCCGGGCCGCCTTTGGCGATCCGGTCGAAGAAATCCGCCACCCCGATCGAAATGATCATCGAGACGATGGCAAAACCGAAGGTCACCAGGAGATTGCGCCGAACCACCGATGAGCTGGCGCGCAACGCCTGGACGGGACCCGCCAGGTCGATCAAGAGCGAATCGGGTGCAAAGTAGAACAAGATATAGAGGGCGAGGCCCACGAGCACACTGGCCGAAATCACGAGGCCTTCGAGTCCGATCCCAAGCACGGCCGCGACGACCATGGCGAAGAAGAGCGGAATGCAAAGCACGAGAACCATCGCAAAGATCAGAAACAACATCAGCATGAACCGCCCGCCGATGACCGGTCCAAGCCGAAACCGCTCGCGCCACGAGCGCTGCCGGTTCAATCCGGTATCCGCCAGCCAGAGTCCGAACACTCCGAAGAGCATCATGCTGATCGCGGTCATCACGACCACGGCCAGCAACACCGCGCCCCAGTTGTCGAGTCCGACCACCGAACGTTCGAACGGCCGGTACAACCCTTTCGACCCCGCCAGAAACGACGGAATGACAAACGACGCAAGACCGGTGAGATCGGCCCGGGAGGCCGAAGTCACATAGCCGGCGAGCTGATCGCCCTCGGTCGTTTTCAGATCGAGCGCGGCGCGGTGCAACCGGTCGAATGTCTCACCGGCAGTGATTCTCCAGCCGGCCAGATAGTAGAGATCCAGCAATACCGGAACGATCATCAGCATCGGGCGCCCGATGACGACATCCGCCGCGGCCGCGATCACCTCGGTGATCGTGCCGGGTTTCTTGGTCTTCTTGGTCATCTCTCGGGCCGGTGCGGCCATTCGGCTGATCGCCTCTCAAACTCATTCGTACCCAAGTTCGGCGATCTGCCACTCGTCCATACCGAAGTGGTGGGCAACCTCGTGGATAACGGTCGTGCGAATTTCGACGAATCGTTCGCTTGGGGTCGCGGTCGCTCGTTCCAGCGGGCCGCGGAAGATCGTGATCTTGTCCGGAAGGACCAACCCATACGATGACGATCGCTCGGTCAGCGGTACGCCCTCGTACAGGCCAAACGGACCGTCCTCATCGTTACCCCGTTGCTCGTTCGACGGTTCGTCTTCGATGACGATCTCGACGTTCACCATCAGCGAATGAATGCTCGCTGGCAACGAATCGATCGCCTTGCGCACCATCCGTTCGAACTGCTTTCGACGCAGGCGTTCGGCGAGGTCGGTGGCGGAGGTTCGCATACATAATTTTACCATTTTTGCGCGTATTTCTCGACCCAAACACGCTCATCCCCCTAGCGTACGTACGATCAATTTCACCAATCAAACCGGCATCGTCGCAAGCGCGTTCGCCAGCAGCCGCGCGCCGATGCGGGCTGGCTCCCCCCCTCCCTCGCCGCCATGTTCCAGAAGTACCGCAACGACCACGCGGGGAGCGTCCTCCCCCCCGAATCCGATGAACCAACCATGGGGAATCTCCCCACCGCTTTCGGCGGTTCCGGTCTTGCCGCCCACGCGATAGCCAGGCAGCAATGCAGCGCCGGCATAGCCCCATTCCACCGCATCGACCATCAAGCCCTGCATGATGTCGGCTGTTCGCTGGTCGAGCGCGGTCCGCCACCGTTCCGGCTTTCTGGTCGAAACCACCTTGCCGCTCGTATCCGAGAGCGACTGGACCAGAAACGGGCGCATGCTATCGCCGTCGTTTGCAACCGCGCTGGCGGCCAGCGCCATATGCAGTGGGGTCACCAGAAGCTCACCCTGCCCGAAGGCCGTATCGGCGAGCGCCGCTCGGGAATCGAGAAAATCAGCGCTGGAGGCGATTTGCCCGGCGCTTACCGGTTCGTCGAACGGAATCGACGAATTCATCCCGAACGCTTCCGCCCGCTTTTCCAGCACATCACGGCCGATTCGAAGACCGAGCTGCGCGAACACCACATTCAGCGAATAGGCGAATCCCTCGGTAAGCGTCCATTCGGTCACCGTATCATCGGGGCGGTTGGCTTCGACGATGAAATGCCCGTCGATCTCGAATGACCCGTGATCCTCGAAAACGGTGTCCGGTTCGACCAGACCCGCCTGCAATCCCGCCGCCGCTGTGACGACCTTGAAGGTCGAACCCGGGGGATAGAGTCCCTCGGTTGCGCGGCGCACGAGCGGCCGTCTCGGATCGTCGAGCAATGCCGCCCACGCCTGGCGCGCCGCCGCGAGTTGATGCTGGTTCACCGCCGCGAGCGGGACCGGATCCACGGCCGGATTGCTGGCGATCGCCAACACCGCGCCGGTCGCGGGATCGAGCACGATTGCGGCGCCGATGGATCCCTCCAATGACTGGGCGGCCAAGCGCTGCACGTCTGGGCGAATCGTCAACGTCAAATCGAGCGGCCCGGAATCGCCCAACCCAAGACCGCTGGCCACCTGGCCGGCCAGAGAGCGCCCCCCCTTGCCGGTCAGTGCGGCATCCCAGGTCGCTTCCAGACCAGACGAGCCATAGAGGAGCGGGGAAAAATACCCGGCGACCGGAGTGAGCGCCGCATCGCCATAGAAACGGGTGTAAATCGTTCCGGTCTGTTCCGACCAGACGATTCGGGTGCCATCGGCCGCCAGGATCGCTCCTCGCGGCGACGAAAGATCGCTGGTCGTGCGACGGGGATTGGCAACGACTTCTTCGCTGTCGGGATCCACTCCGACCCGGCCGGCAATTGCTCGCTGCTGGAAGACGGCATAACGCGCGGCCTGGATACCGAGAATGAGCAGCACCGATCCGATCGCCGCCGACACGATCGAAACCTGCCGCTCGACGCTCGGTGGGCGATGCCGCCGGCGCAACCCGTAGCCGAGCGCCACCAGGCCCACCACCGCCCAAAGCGCCATGATCAGACGGGTATCGCTCAGCCAATCGGGAGTCATGGCCGCGCCGCCAGTTTTCGCTCGGAGAGATCGGAAATGCGCAAGAGCAATCCGGCAATGCCAAACGACACCAGCAATGAGCTCCCTCCATAGGAAACGAATGGCGTCGTCACCCCGGTCAGGGGCAGCAGGCGAAAGACCCCGCCGAGAATGACCAGTGCCTGAATCGCGAGCGATGCGGTCAACCCGACCGCCAGCAATCGCAGAAAACCGGTCGATGCGCGCAGCGAGATGAGCATTCCCCGGACGGTCATGACCGCATACAACCCGAGCAATGTCACGATTCCGATCAGCCCCCATTCCTCGCCGATCACCGCGACCACATAGTCAGTTTGCACCTCGGGAATCTGCCATGGCTGGCCCTTGCCCGGTCCGGCGCCGAAGATGCCGCCGCTGGAAATCGCGTAATCGGATTGGATCTGCTGATAACCGCTGCCATATGGATGCTGCCAGGGATCGATCCAGTTCTGGATACGGATCTGCACCCGGTCGAAGAGGTAATACGCCAGCAACGCTCCGGCGATGAACGCGAGCAACCCCAGCAGCACATACGACGACCGGCCGCTGGCGACATAGAGCATGATCAGAAAGAGCAGGAAGAAGAGGAGGGCCGTGCCAAGATCGTTGAGCAGCACGAGCGCCACGAGACAAAGACCCCACATCACCACCATCGGCGCAAGATATGGAATCGGCGGCAAATCGAACCAGCCGACTCGCCAGCTCGAACCGATCAATTGCTCGTTCTCGGAGAGATAGGCCGCCAAGAAGACGACCAGCGCCACCTTCACCAGTTCGGCCGTCTGGATTTGCACCCCGCCGACGGTGATCCACAAACGAGCGCCGTTGACCGTCGTACCAATAGCGGCGGTGACGATCAGCAACAGGATGCCGCCGAAGAGAACGGTGTACCGCCAGTTTGCCAGAAACGAGGGGTCGGGAAAGAAGATCGCGACGGCCCACATCGCCAGCAGCCCGATCACCAGATAGGCGAGCTGGCGTTCACCGATGGCGATTCTGAATCCCCGAATCTCCTGCAGGTCGGCCTGGAGGCGGACCGCCATCACCAACCCGAATCCGCTCAGCAGCACGATCACCGGAAGCAGATACCGGTCGCCGGCAAAACGCCCCAACCGGAACGACAACGCGATTCCGGCGACGGTCGCCAGAAAGATCACTCCAGCCCGAAACTCGAGTGACGATCGCCACGGACCGGGTCGTTCGGCCAGAAAGACTGCCGCCAGCCCGAGCACCGTGGCGATCGACGCGAACCCGAGCAACACCAGGTGCGATCCGGTTCGCGGTGAGGAGAACGTTCGATTCAATGATGCTCCACGGGCGGGAGGTAGCGATCGGCGATGATGCCGAGTTTTTGCCGAGTCGGCGGTGGAATGACCGCTGGATCGGTAACGATCGCGCCTTGCAATGCGTTTCCGCAGGCACAGGCGCGCTCATCCAGATCGAGCGAGGCGAGCGCTCGAAGGATCGACCGCGCGGTTTCCAGATTGGCACCGTGGTTGGCTTGCACCATCTCGACGGTGACTTCACCCGCCGTTTCATGCCAGACATCGAAATCGGTCACCATGGCGATGGTGGCATAGCAGAGTTCTGCTTCCCGAGCCAATCGCGCTTCGGGCATGGCGGTCATACCGATGATCGCACCACCCCACGACCGGTAAAGCCGCGATTCGGCTTTGGTCGAGAACTGCGGTCCTTCGACGCAGATATATGTGCCCCCGCGTACGACAGTCTTGTCCGCGTCGGCAGCGGCTTTGGCTATCTGCCGGGACAGCTGCGCGCAGTACGGATCGGCGATTCCGACGTGCGCCACCGACCCCTCGCCGAAGAAGCTCCGGGGCCGCGATACGGTCCGGTCGATGATCTGATCGGGGAGCACCGCCGTTCGTGGCGGCAAATCCTCGCGCAGGCTTCCGACCGCGCTGACGGTCACCACGCGATCGACACCGATCGACTTCAGCGCGTAGACATTTGCCTGATACGGCAGTTCGGTCGGCGTCAGGCGGTGACCGCGACCATGCCGGCTGAGAAAGGCAATCTCGCGTCCTTCGATCCGCCCAATGATGATCTCATCGCTGGGAAAACCGTAGGGCGTGTCTGGCAGCACTCGATCGGCCAATTCGACGCCCGGCAGATCGTAAAGTCCACTTCCGCCAATGATTCCGAGCATGATGCCTCCTTCGGTATCTTCGTTGCGAGAAGGATAGTCGGTCGCGGAAGCGAGATCTTGAGTCGTGGGGCTTG
>JBIQLF010000002.1:12455-23422 GCA_044464585.1 Thermomicrobia bacterium | reverse complement strand
CCCGTTCCTCATGCTATACTCGTCGGCTGTGGTTCTCGGACTGCGCGTGTCGCTGTTGTGCGCACGTATACTCGATTTGGAGGATTCGCCTGCATGGCGCTGTCGACGACTGAAAAGGAACAGATCATCTCGCAGGTGCGTACGCACGAGGGCGATACCGGTTCGCCCGAGGTGCAGATCGCACTGCTAACCGAGCGCATCAACCAGCTCACCGATCATCTCCGCGCCAACAAGCACGATCATCATTCTCGCCGGGGATTGTTGATGATGGTCGGCAAGCGCCGCCGTCTCCTTGCCTATCTGAGCCGCAACGATGTCGAGCGTTATCGCGCCACGATCGCCCGCCACGGTCTGCGCAAGTAGGTCGAGATGACCGGGCCGGCCAGGCAACCAGACTCGCCTCGCTGGCTCGCCCCTCTTCCACGCGATTCTCGATGCGACGGCTTGGGATCATGCATCCCGAGCCGTTTTTGCTCGATTGGAAAGGAGTAACATCCGAATTCCCTTCGTCCGTGCTGTTCGAGGACTTGGAGCCTGCCGGGGCGAACGCGCCGTTACGCTCCAGATCCTCCCCAGCCGGACCGGGCTCGTCATGGTGATGAGTCTGTATCCAGCAGCGATCGAGCGGCCGCGGCTGCTCGGTGGAGGATTACTCGCTTATGTCCCCAAAACCAGACGGTCATTCGGTCAGCACCGAGATTGCCGGCCGTACGTTGCGTATCGAAACCGGCCGCTATGCCGAACAGGCGCAAGGCGCCGTGATGGTCCGCTATGGCGATTCGGTGGTGCTGGTCACGGCCGGCGGGGAGCGCCAGTCCAAAGAAGACCAGGATTTCTTTCCGCTCTCGGTCGACTATGAGGAAAAGATGTATGCCGCCGGCAAGATCCCGGGCGGCTTCATCAAGCGCGAGGGACGGCCGACCGAAAATGCCATTCTTTCGGCCCGATTGACTGACCGGCCGATCCGCCCGCTCTTCCCCAAGGGCTATCGCGCCGAGGTGCAGATCATCACATCGGTGCTCTCCGCCGATCAGGAAAACGACCCGGCACTGCTTTCCATCATTGGCGCTTCGGCGGCGCTGATGATCTCTCCCATTCCGTTCGAAGGTCCGGTCGGTGCAGTGCGCGTGGGTATGTTCGATGACGAAATCGTCATCAACCCGAGTTTGCAGGACCTGGAGGACTCCGATCTGGATCTGGTCGTCGCCGGCACCGCCGATGCGATCATGATGGTCGAGGGCGAAGCCAACGAAATTCCGGAGGACACCCTGATCCGCGCCATCCAGGCCGCGCATCAGGAGATCAAGGAAATCGTCGCGCTCCAGTTCGATCTGACCGATGCCGCTGGTCAGGAAAAATGGAATGTCCCCGTTCAGGAAGAGAACAAGGATCTCTACGCCAAAGTCGAGCGCGTCGTCGGGGACGATTTGCGCAAGGCGGTCAACAATCCCGACAAGGTCATGCGCATGGAGGGAACCGACGAGGTTCGCAAGAGCGCGATCGATCAGTTCTCCGCCGCCATCGAGGGCGAAGACGAAGGCTATTCCAGCAAGGATGTCGGCGCGGCGTTCGACAAGCTGCTGAAGGGGCTCGTTCGCAATGCGATCCTGAGCGACGGTCTGCGACCCGACGGACGCCGGCCGGGCGAAATCCGGCCGATCTGGACCGAGGTCGGGGTACTGCCGCGCACGCACGGATCGGCCGTCTTTACCCGCGGCCAGACGCAGGTGATGACGATCACGACACTGGGGTCCTCGGCCGAGGAACAGCGGCTCGATTCGATCTCTCCTGAGGTCAGCAAACGGTATATCCATCACTATAATTTCCCGCCGTTCAGCGTTGGCGAGGTTCGCCGTCTCCGGGGCGCGAGCCGCCGCGATATCGGGCATGGAGCGCTTGCGGAGCGCGCGCTCAAGGCAGTTCTGCCAGCCGAAGCGGAATTCCCGTACACCATTCGCCTCGTTTCCGAGGTCTTGAGCTCGAACGGCTCGTCTTCGATGGCGAGCGTCTGCGGCAGCTCGATGTCGCTCATGGACGCGGGAGTGCCGATCGGCAAACCAGTGGCTGGTATCGCGATGGGCCTGGTCACCGATCCGGACACCGATGCCTATACGGTGCTGTCCGATATTCAGGGCATCGAGGACGCGCTCGGCGATATGGATTTCAAAGTCGCCGGTACCGACGAGGGCGTGACCGCAATCCAGATGGATATCAAGATTCGCGGTCTCTCCTTCGAGGTCATGCGCGAGGCGCTGGCCCAGGCGAACGCGGGACGCATGTTCATCCTCGGCAAAATGGCGGAAACCATTCGTGCGCCGCGCACCGAGCTTTCCCGATTCGCTCCGCGGGTGACCACCCTGAAGGTCAATCCGGAGAAGATCGGCGCGATCATCGGACCGGGCGGCAAGATGATCCGCGCGATCCAGGAAGAGACCAACACCAAGATCGACATTCAGGACGATGGCACCGTTTCGATCGCATCGACGGATCCAACAGGGGCGGAACGAGCGGTCGAGCGCATTCGCGGTCTCACCCAGGAAATTCGGATCGAAAAGGGCGAGATCTACAACGGCAAGATCGTCAGCATCATGCCGTATGGCGCATTCGTGGAACTGGTTCCCGGTCGCGACGGTCTGGTCCACATCTCCGAGCTTTCCGAGGACCCGGCAGAGCGAGTCGCCAAGGTCGAGGATATGTTCCAGGTCGGGGACGAGATCAATGTGATGGTCATCGACGTGGCGCCCAATGGAAAGGTCAGCCTTTCCCGGCGGGCCGCACTCACGGGCGAGCTCCCGGAGGAGCGCCCGCGCCCGCAACGCCGCGAAGGCGACCGGGGTCCGCGTCGCGACAACGACCGTGGTCCCCGCCGCGAAGGCGATCGCGGACCGCGCCGCGATGGTGGACGCCCACCGCGCCACGAAGACTGAGCGTTTCGCATCGCATCGAAAGCAACGCAACCGGGTCCGTCGATGACGGACCCGGTTGCGTTGGATCGCGCGAATCCGGCCCGCTATCTTCCGGCCTGGATCGTCTGCTCCTCCGAAATGCGCGTCTGGAAGTTATGCCCGGAATCGGTGTAGCTCAACCACCCGAACGAGAGCGCACAAAACGCCAGACAGCCGAGCAACGCAAAGACCAACAGCCACACCCAAACGCGCCGTTTCTGCTGCGGCGGTTCTTCATGCGGCAATGGCGCCATACGCCAATCCGGTGACGACGGGTCGACCTCGTCGCTCTGCCGCCCTGGCGTCCGGCGTGGTGGTTCGGGCCAGGAGGAGACCGGAGCCGCCTGCGCCCGGCCGAGGGCTTTCAGATCGGCTCCACAGTTCTCACAAAACCGGCTGCCTGCCGGATTCTGCCACGCGCAATTTGGACAAGTGATCAATCGAATGCCTCGTACTCGTATGGAAATCGTTCTTCGAATGCGCGAATTCTAAACCGCTGGGAGCTCTTCGCTCCCCGAGCGGGACGGAGCAGCGTCATCGCTCCATGCGTGGGTCGAGCGCATCGCGCAATCCATTGCCGATCAGGTTGATCGAGAGGGCGGTCAGAAAGATCATCATGCCGGGCAAGAAGACATTGGTCCAGTTGGTCATGTAATAATTCTGGGCTTCCAGCAACATATTGCCCCAGCTCGGACGCGGCGGCTGCACGCCAAGCCCGAGAAAGCTCAAGGCCGCCTCGGTGATGATGAACGCGGGAATGACCTGCGATGCCCAGATCAGCATGATCGGTAGCACATTGGGGAGGATATGCCGGCTCACCAACCGCTTGTTGGTCGCTCCGCAGACCCGGGCCGCGTCGATGAACGGCTGATTGCGCAAGGCGATCGTTTCCCCGCGGACGATACGGGAAACTCCTGGCCAAAGCAGCAGCGAGAAGATCAACGCCAGCATGAAATAACCGGGCCGGTAGATCGAGGAAACCAGCACCAGAATCGAGATCGATGGAATCGACAGGAGCACATCGGCGAACCGCATCAGCAGCGAATCGGTCCAGCGCCCGGCAAACCCCGCAACCAGCCCAACCGCCGAGCCGATGACGAGGGTCGCCAGCGCGGCCATTGTCGCGAATACCAACGAGACCCGGCCGCCATAGGCCAACCGGGTCAGCACATCGCGCCCATTGGCGTCGCTGCCAAGAAAGTACCCATGTTCCCCGGGATGGGAACGAGCGAAATCGAGATGATTCTCCTCATAATCGAACCCGGTGACATACGTGGAGATGAGTCCAGCGCTGAGCGAAAAAACGATGATCGCGATCAAGACGACGAGCGACACGACCGCGACCCGATTCCGCCGAAACCGTCGCCAGGCGCGCCGGGCATTTCCCGCGCGCCTGGGTCGGACCCCGGCAGACCAGTCGCCCTGGAGACGGAGGCGCTCGGTCGTCTGCGCGGCGGCGCGTCCCTCGCTCAATGGTTAGCTCTGGTCACCGATACGCGGATCGGCAATCGAATAGAGAATGTCGGCCAGCAGATTACCGAACATCGTCAAGAATGCGAAGAAGAGGGTGGCGCCCATGATCAGGGTGTAGTCGTTTGCCTGGGTCGCATTCAGGGTCAACCGTCCCAGTCCATTCCAGGCGAAGATCTGCTCGATAAGATAGGCCCCACCGAACACTTCCGGCAGCGCCAGGCCGACCAACGTCACCAGCGGCAACAACGCATTCCGGAATGCATGACCATAGATCACCGAACGCCGCGGCAATCCCTTCGCCTCAGCGGTGCGCATGTAATCCTGACCGATCGTTTCCAGCATCGACGCGCGGATGAAGCGCGTCCATCCGGCAATTTGCACGACACCGAGCGCGGTCGCTGGCAAGATCAGATGCTCGATGCGGTCCAGTATTCCGCCCGCCGAGCGCATATCCTGCATGCCACTGGCTGGCAGATAGGGCAATCCCCATTCCTTGAATTTGACGGCAAAGAGGATGATGAAAAGCAAGCCGAGCCAGAAGCTCGGAATCGCCGCCAGCGCGGTGACGACCACATTGACCGCCTGATCGAACAACGAATTGTGCTTCACCGCCGACAGAACCCCCAAGGGGATAGCGACGATCAGGGCAAGGGTGAGCGCGGTCGTCGTCAGCAGCAGCGTGTTCGGAAGCACCCCCAATATGCGATCTGTTACGGGTGTGTAGTTCGTCAAAGACAATCCCATATCGCCGTGCAATAGATCGCCCAGCCAGTTGAGATAGCGTTCGTACCATGGTTTGTCGAGTCCGAGATTGCGGGTAATGCGCTCGATATCTTCCGGTCGCGCTTTCGGGTTCATCTGCAAGGAACTGACTGGGCTGCCCGGCACGAAATTCACAATGGAAAAGGTCAGAAAGGTGACCCCAAACAGCAATGGAATCATCTGCAGCAGTCGCCGAATGATGAACCCGCTCATGGAACGGGTCCGAAGTCCGGAGCCCGGAATCCGGGGATGGTGGAAAGAGCGGGCTTCTCCGGCCTCCGGACTTCGGACTCCGGACCCAAAACCGTCAGGCGCACTAGTTGTTCAGCCGGGGATCGAGCGCATCGCGCAGGCCGAGCCCGACGAGATACGCGGAGAGCGCGGTGATGAAGATCAAAAAACCGGGCAGGAAGACAAAGGTCCACGATTGGCGGACGAACTGTTTGGCTTCCTGCAGCATGTTGCCCCATGAAGGTTGTGGCGCCTGTACACCGAGTCCGAGATAGCTCAAGGTCGCCTCGGTCAAAATAAGACTCGGGATCGCAAGCGACGCCCAGACGATGATGATCGGCACGACATTCGGCATCAGGTGTCGCACGATGATGCGCGAATTCGACGCCCCGATCACCCGGCTGGCCTCGACGAATTCGCGATTCTTCAGACTGATCACCTCACCGCGCACGAGCCGGGAAATCCCCGGCCAGCTCACCGCGGCAATCAGCAATGCCAGTCCCCACGGAGCCGGGTGGAAGAACGACGACACGAGGATCAACAACACCAGCACCGGAATCGAGAGGAGCACATCGGCCGCGCGCATCAGGATGCTGTCGATGATGCCTCCGAAATAACCGGAAACCGACCCCACTACGCCGCCGAGCACGATCAGCGAAACCGTGGCCAACCCGGCAACCAGCAGACTGACGCGCCCGCCATAGGCCAGCCGCGTCAGGATGTCCCGCCCATTGCCATCCGAACCGAGAATATAGCCATTCTCCCCCGGTTTCGCCAGCTTGTCGGACAGATGGTTTTCGTAATAGGTGAACCCGGTGAAATGAGAGACCAATGGAGCAAGGATGGCGAAGAGAAAAATGCAAATCAGAACGAACAGGGAAATCAACGCAATCCGGTTCGCGCGGAATCGCCGCCAGGCCCGGTGCCAGTTGCCTTCGATCGGACGGGTGCGGCCCAATCCCTCCCAGTCGGTGAGTACCTCCTGCGATGCCTTGTCCCCTGCAAACGGCTGATCGGTGCCGGATAGTGCTTTTTCTTCAGAAATCAAAGCAGTGCGCCCTCCGATCCTCGCTCAATCGAGACGAATGCGCGGATCGACGACCGCATAGAGAATATCGGCGATGAGATTCCCGACGATGACGAGCACCGCAAACATCAACGTGATTCCCATCACCAGCGTATGGTCTTTGTCATTGATGGCGGTGATGGCAAGGCGGCCCATCCCCGGATAGGCGAACACATTCTCGACCACCAGCGAACCGGCGAAGACATCCGGAATGGACAAACCGAGCAATGTCACCAGGGGAATGAGCACATTGCGGAATCCATGCCCATAGAGGACCGTTTTGCTTCGCAATCCCTTGGCGGTCGCCGCGCGCATGTAGTCCTGCTGGATGACCTCGATCATGTTCGAACGCACATAGAAGAGCCAGACCGCAATCTGCGGCAACACCAGCGCGGTAATCGGCATGATCAAATGCTCGATACGGTCGCCGAGACCACCCCCGCCACGCAGATCCCGGACGCCGCCGACCGGCAGCGATGGCAATCCCCAACGGTCGAACTGGACCGAAAAGAGCAGGATCAGCAACATGCCCAGCCAGATCGTGGGGATGGCGTAACCTGCCACCGCGAAGATGCTCGTCACCCGGTCCACGATTCCATTGCGATGCACCGCCGCATAGATACCCAGCGGCACCGCGATCAACAGGGAAATGGTGATCGAGATCGAGGACAGAAGGAGGGTGTTGAACATCACCTCCTGGATCCGCTCGGTCACCGGCCGGAAGTTGATCAGGGACAGTCCAAGATCGCCCTGCAGCACATGCGAAACCCAGATGAAATAGCGTTTCAGAACGGGCTGATCCAACCCGAGATTGCGCCGGATCCGATCGATATCCTCGGGCCGCACTCGAGGATTGAAAACCATGTTCTGCAGGGGGCTGCCCGCGGCGTTGATGATGAGAAAACTCATCAATGTGATCCCGAAGAGAATCGGGATCATCTGCAGAAGCCGCCGGACGATGTAACGAAGCATGGAGCTGACCCCGGCGCTGCCGCCGAAAACGAACGACTACGTGTCTGTTCGGCAGAGGATAACGCAGATGCGAAGCGCCGGTGGGAAATACCCCACCGGCGCTTCGGCCAGCATTATTCGGAAATGGTCACCCAGGGCAGCGACCAGAGCAGCGCCCCGGTTCGCGGGCTGAAGTTGACCATCCGCTTGTTGTATCCGGTCCGATCGCTGCGGAACCAGTTGATGATGACCGGCGCGTCGTCATTGACGATGTTCGAGGCCTCGACCAGCAGGTCGAATCGCTCCTGCGGATCGAGCGCGACATTGGCGGCCGCATTGGCTTCATCGTAGGCCGGATTCGAATACTTCATGAAGTTGAATCCGCCGCCATACGAATCGGTGCCGAACATTGCCGACTGATCCCCGGACGGGGACGCCCAGTCGAACGCCAGCATCGCCATCTGGTAATCGAAGGTCTCGGTGATCGCCGGCAAGAGCACGGTGTCGAAATCGACCGAATTGGGTTTGGCCTCGACACCCACCGCCTTCCAATAGTCCTGTACGGCAGAAGCGATTTGGTCGTTGCTGGATGCAGCGCCATACATGATGTCGAAGGACAGTTTCGTGCCGTCCTTGGCCCGGATACCATCCGAACCGGTCACCCAACCAGCAGCATCCAGCAGTTCATTCGCTTTGTCGGGGTCATAGTTGTAGACCGTATTGATCTTGTCGGGCGCATACGCTTCCGAAAGCGTCGGTTGCGTGCCATTGGCGACCTCGCCAAAACCGAGCAGGATGCTATCCACCAGCGCTTGCCGGTCGAGTGCGTAGATCAACGCCTGGCGCACTTCGACATCCTGGAAGAGCGGAGTCTTTTCCGGGTCGAGGTTGTAACCGAAGAACCCGAACTGATAGGAGTCGTAGATATCGACGGTCAGATTCGGCTCGGCGCGCAGGCTATCGACATCGGCCGGTGTCACCGGGTCCATCAGCATGTCGAGCTCGCCGGTGCGCAGTGCCTCTGTCACGGCCGTATCGTCCGGCCAGACCTGGAAGATGACGGTGTCGACGGCCGGCTTGGTGTCCCAATAGTCATCGTTGCGCACCATGGTCGTCGTGCCTTCGCCTTCGTCGATCTTGACGAATTTGAACGGTCCCGAGCCCACCACGCGCGATGCATCGGTGCCGGTGCTGCCAGGATCTTTTTGCCATTGATCGACCGGCACATCGCCCCAGACGCTGGAGGGAAGAACCGGCAGCGCGATGTTGGGAAAGACGACGATCTGTGGGAAGACTTCGGTGGTCACCCACTGGAAGGTCTTATCGTCGATCGCGGTCCACGAAGCGAGGGTCGCGAGGAACTGGGAGGTATACGAACTGCCAGACGTCTTGTCCGCCTGCGCATCGCAGACCATCACCACATCCTGCGCGGTGACCGGTGTGCCATCATGGAAGGTCGCATCGGCGTTGATATAGAACGTGTAAGTCTTGCCATCCTCGGCAATCTCGTAATAATCGGCGAGACCGGGAACGAAGAACTGTCCGTCCAGCAGGAGCTGCGCGTTCTGGGTCGGATCCGGGAAAACGCCAACGAGCGACTCGAACATCAGATAGACGACATCCTGGGTCGGGAAGTTGTCGGCAAAGAACGGATTCACCGTGGTCAGGTTCGAGGAGGAGGTGCTGCCGAGAATCACCGTGCCGCCAGCCGGCTGCTCTTCGGCGGTGAACGGATAGGTCTCCGCCAGCTTCGCCCTGAATTCCTCGCGCGTCATCGATTTGAAGCCGCCCGGCAGCGCAACCGCGGCTGGAGATGCCTCCGGAGTCGCATCCTGCGCTGACGCGGGGACCCCGCGCATGAACATCGACAGACCCGCCGCTGAAAGACCGAGGGTGCTGGCGCGCAGCATCAACTGCCGGCGGTCGATCGTGCCGTCGAGAAACAACTTGTATAGTTCATTGAGCTTGTTGACCGGTCGTTCTGACATTCTCGTCCTCTCTTCGATGAACCGACTCGAACCTGCCGTAGAATCGCTGCTGACGGACCACACAGGCAGCCGAAATCAGCGATGGGTTTGGCAAAACATCACAAAGCTTACCATCGGGAGACGATAGCATCCGAAATCGAACCGAAACTGAGTGCTTCCTGAGCGTCTGCTTATTGTTTCCCAATGAGCAGGGAAATATCCGAGGACGAACCACGTGAATACGACCCAAGACATTCCGCCTACGCCCGAATTGGAATCGAAGTGGACGGCCCTCATCGACACGGTCCGATCGCTCGAATCATGCGTGGTCGCCTTTTCCGGCGGAGTCGATAGCGCGCTTCTGCTCAAGGCGAGCGTGCTGGCGCTCGGCGACCGCGCGATTGCCGCCACTGGTCTCTCCGAAACGTATGCCCCCGAAGAGATGGAAGAAGCCAAAGCCGTCGCCCAGGAAATCGGCGCAACCCACGTCATGGTGCGGACAATGGAGCTGACCGACCCGCGCTATGCCGATAATTCCCACCAGCGATGCTACTTCTGCAAGACCGAGCTCTATACGCAATTACAGGCGTATGCCCACCAACATGGATTTGCCGCCGTGGTCGATGGCACCAACGCCGATGACCTGGGCGATTTCCGCCCTGGAATCCGCGCCGCCCACAAACTCGAGGTACGGAGTCCCTTGCAGGAAGCCGGACTCACCAAACAGGACATTCGAGACCTTTCGCATTGGCTGGCGCTGCCCACCTGGGACAAACCAGCCGCTGCTTGCTTATCATCCCGCTTCGCCTATGGCGATCCCATCACTGTCGAAAAGCTCGCCCAGGTCGCGAAAGCCGAAACGCATCTGCGACGCATGGGGTACCGCGGTTTCCGGGTGCGGCATCACGACGAAATCGCGCGGATCGAAATGCCAGCCGGCCGGCTCCAGGACGCGTTCGCGGACCGCGCGGAGATCGTGGCCGGCGTCAAGGCAGCCGGCTATCGATTTGTGACCCTCGATCTCGAGGGGTATCACGCTGGCCGCATGAACGAGGGGTTGAATGCGCGTCTCAAGCCGCACTGATTACGGGGTCCGGGCACTCTACGATTTGGCATTGCACTACGGTCAAGGCACCATCCAGAGCCGCGAGATCGCCGCGCGCCAAAAGATGCCGGAAGCCTATCTGCATCAAGTGCTGAGCGCGCTCAACCGGGGCGGTCTGGTGCGCAGTGTGCGCGGTCCCTCGGGCGGACACGAGCTTGCCCGCAATCCCTCGGACATCACTCTCTATGACGCGTTCGAAATCCTCGATGGTTCCGAGATGACCAAGAGCCATCCCCATCACACTCCGATGGGGATGGACCCGGTTCATCAGGTCTGGCATGAGCTCAACGATCTTTCGGTCGAGTTCCTGCGTTCCCTCACCTTCGAGGATCTCGTCAACCGATCCAGCGAACGCGCTTCGGCGCCGAATTACAGCATTTGACGGGTCTTGTGACTTGAGTCTTGGGTCTTGAGTCTTGGGTCTTGAGAAACGAAACGGCCTGCAGTTACGCGTTCACCGCTCTCCG
>JBIQLF010000002.1:0-12355 GCA_044464585.1 Thermomicrobia bacterium | reverse complement strand
CTCAGGACTCAAGACCCAAGACTCAAGACCCAAGGCTCAAGACCCAAGGCTCAAGGCTCAAGACTCACTGATTGTCGATCTGGGCCCGCTGCAACTTGCCGCTGAAATCGACATAGACGCTTTGCCACTCGGTATAGAAATCGAGGGTCGCGGTGCCCGCTTCGCGATGCCCGTTTCCGGTCGCTTTGGTACCACCGAACGGCAGATGGATTTCGGCGCCGGTGGTGCCGGCATTCACATAGAGAATGCCGGTGAAGATATCGCGCATGGCGCGATACGCATTGTTGATGTCCTGCGTGAAGATCGATGCCGAAAGTCCATATTCGACGCTGTTGGCGATATCGATCGCCTCGTCGAGCGAGTCGACCGGCACGATCGAGGTGACCGGCCCGAAGATCTCTTCATTGGCGATCCGCATCGACCGGCCGACATTGTCGAAGATGGTCGGTTCGTGGAAAAAGCCCTGGCTCAGCATTCCCTCGCTTGCGATCTCGCCGCCGATTGCCAGGCGCGCGCCCTCCTGCTGGCCGATCCGAACATAGTCGTTGACCGATTCGAGCTGGCCCTTGCTCACGATCGGTCCGATCTGCACGGTCTCGTCCAGACCATCGCCCAATCGCATGCCGCCAGCGCGCGCCACCAGCCGATCGACCAGTTCCTGCTGGACACCGCGTTGCACGATCACTCGGCTG
This sequence comes from Thermomicrobia bacterium, assembly GCA_044464585.1. Classification (GTDB taxonomy): domain Bacteria; phylum Chloroflexota; class Chloroflexia; order Thermomicrobiales; family UBA6265; genus JAMLHN01. The sequence goes on along the minus strand of JBIQLF010000002.1, from coordinate 11,663 downwards.
GCCGCGGTGCACCGCTGTCCCGAGGTGCCGAACGCACTCCAGAGAATGCCATCCACCGCCAATTCGAGATTGGCGTCATCGAGTACGATCACCGCGTTCTTGCCGCCCATCTCCAATGCGACCCGCTTGTTGAGCGCGGCCGCTCGGCTGGCCAGCGCCACACCGGTTTTGGTGGAACCCGTGAATGAGATCAACGCGACATCCGGGTGCTCGACGATGGCATTGCCCACATCTTCGCCACCACCGATGACGAGGTTGACGACACCATCGGGAATACCGGCCTCCTGCAACACTTCCACCCAGCGCACTGCCATGCGCGGCGTAAAGGACGCCGGTTTGAAGACGATCGTATTTCCCGCCACCAACGCCGGCGTCATCTTCCACGATGGAATCGCCATCGGAAAATTCCAGGGGGTGATAATGCCCGCCACCCCGATCGGTTTGCGCACCGACATGTTGAATTTATTCGGAAGCTCCGATGGCGTCGTCTGACCGTAGAGCCGGCGTCCTTCGCCGGCCATATAGAAGGTCATATCGATCGCTTCCTGCACATCGCCACGCGCCTCGGAGATGACCTTGCCCATCTCCTCGGTCATCTCGCGCGCGAATTGCTCTTTGCGCTCGTTCAGGATCTGGGCGGCTTTGTAGAGCAGCTCACCGCGCTTGGGAGCCGGATAGAGCCGCCAGCTCTTGAATGCGTTCGCCGCCGCGGCGACGGCCGCACCCACATCGCGCGCATCGCTCTTGGTGTATTCCGCAACGAGTTCGCCATTAGCCGGATTGCGCCGCTCGAATGTCTTCCCGCTCGCCGCATCGACCCACTGGCCATCGATCAGATTCCGGAAATGTTCGCTCATCATTGGTCCTCTGCACTACAACGCGAGGCAATTTCGCCCTGGACCGAACCGTCCATCGATCTGAGTCGCGAAATCACCAATTCCGAATGGAAATGTACAGGAAACCCTTTCCACGGCTTCCCGGCATCGATACAACATCGGCCCCTCGATCTGTTGCGCGATTGACACGCGAGCCCTGCCCAGCGTTATGACGACGGCACCGGATCGATCGTACCCTGGCATGCAGAATGCATTTTCCGGGACCGGACGCGGGCGAGTCTTCTGTTCCCGGATCGGGAAATGGAGACACCTGATGACAAACGATCTAAATGGCAAAGTGGCGCTGGTGACGGGCGCGAGCTCCGGAATCGGTCGCGCGACCGCGCTTGCCTTCGCCGGGGAGGGCGCAACGGTCGTCGTGTCCGATATCGACCAGGTGGGCGGCGAGGAAACCGTTGCGCTGATCGCACGCGGAGGCGGCGCTGCGCAGTTCATCCGCGCAGACGTGTCCCAGAACGCCGATGTCGAATCGATGATCGGCGCTATCGTTGCGCGCTATGGCAGGCTGGATATTGCCTATAACAACGCTGGCATCGAAGGACGATCGGCGCCGTTCTGGGAGACAACCGAGGAAAACTGGGATCGGGTCACCGGCATCAATCTCAAGGGTTGTTTTCTCTGCATGAAGCATGAATTGCAGCAAATGCTGAAACAGCGATCGGGCTCGATCGTCAACTGCTCGTCGGTCGCCGGATTGGTCGGCTTCCCGGAAACGCCCGCCTATGTCGCCAGCAAACATGGAGTGATCGGCCTGACGAAATCGGCCGCGCTCGAATACGCGACGAGCGGTATTCGCGTCAATGCCGTCTGCCCGGGTGTGATCGCCACGCCGATGGTCGACCGCGTAACCGGGAAGGCACCCGAGGCCGAAGCCGCCATGGCCAGGATGGAACCGATGGGGCGCATTGGCCAATCCGAGGAAGTCGCCGCGGCCGTGGTGTGGCTCTGTTCCGATGCCGCCTCATTCGTGACCGGAATCGCGATGCCAGTCGACGGCGGCTACGTAGCCCCCTGATCTCCACCAGCAGGTTCGGGGCATGCCCCCGCGTCATCCCCCGGCCCGCTGGCTCGATACGTCAAAGCGCCATCGACGATACGGGCCGGGGCTGTCAATCGGTGTGGCCGCACCGCGCCGTCGCTCATGATGTGTCGCACCTGCCAACCTTGAACTGCCAGCGCGTCGGCCACCATCGAACGATGGCAACGCCACCAGACGGCCTCGGCACACATGATGACAACACGTTGGGACGAGGCGAGCATCATCAGCTCCTTCAGCGCCTCATGGAATTCCCCGGTCTCCATATAGTCGGCATAGCCCCGGAATGACGGATTTCTCCAAGCGCAATTCGGAGAATCCGGAAGCGGCCGCCGGCGTCCGCCCAGCCCGCCCAGATGCACATACCCGATTCCGGCATCGTGAAGCGTCCGCCGGAGTTGGTCTGGATCGAACTGGGGCGATTTCCTCGATCCCGGAAAGCGCCGGATATCGACCAGGAGCGCTATATCATGCTGGCGGAGCAATTCCACGAAGCGGTCGGCGGGCAACGCAACATGACCGATGGTGAAGATCGCGCGCTCACCGGTTCGAGCCGGTTCCCGAATCCCCTCGGACCCCTCGCTGAGCTCAGGCGTTTCCATCGGACGCCGTCAACAGATCGACGAGCACCTGGGCCTCGCTGATGTCACTTCGTTTAGCGGCGGTCAACAAGGTCAATGCTCCTGACCTGGCCAATTGCTGAAGATGCTCGAATGCGGTTGCGTGATCCGGATCCCGTAATTCGGTTTCATACCGCCGTTCGAATTCGGGGAATCGCTCGGGATCGTGTCCGTACCACTTGCGCAGCTCGGTCGAAGGCGCGACCTCCTTGCACCATTCATCCAGATGCGCTCGCTCCTTGCTGATCCCTCGTGGCCAGAGTCGATCGACCAGCACGCGGGCGCCATCGTCCTCCAGCGGTGGATCGTAGATCCGTCGAACCTGCACATGCGGCAATTGCGCCATGGCCTCTCTCCTCTGCCAGGACCGCGAGATTCCGAATCACGTTTGGGATCATCCGACGGTCCACCCCATTCCCCTCAAAGATAGCGATTGCATCGTCGCCGGTCCCGATCCCCATGGCCGTACAGCGAAAACGAGCGCGCGCTCGTCCCGATTCACCGATGTCGCGTTCGCGCGCCAGTGACACGTCCCGCCGAGCCGGATCGCGTCCGGGCAGCGAGTACGAGGTACGCTGGGAAGACCGGCGGATACGCCAGGTAGTTCGATCCAGCAAGGAGAATCGGCATGGCAACTCGCTTCGAAATCGGTGACCACGTTCGCTGGAATTCCGAGGCCGGGCATGTCACTGGGCATATCACCAAGGTGCATACCAGCGATTTCGACTACAAGGGCCACACTCACCACGCGACCGAAGCCGATCCCCAATACGAAATCAAGAGCGACAAGACCGATCACATTGCCGCCCACAAGGGATCGGCGCTCGAGAAGATCTCGTAGGGACCATGCGCCTCCGTCAACCGGTGTCGCTGGCTCGAACCGGAACCCGCTCCGCACCGTGGACCCAGGGCCATTCCGATTCGTCGGATCGGATTCGCGGACGCAGAACGAACCAACCCGCCAGCGCCCCATACAACGCGGCCCAGCAATGCACGATTGCCGGCGCCAGGCTTATGTACAAGAATTGGCTGGACGTCAGGACGACCAACGCCGGGATCGCGATCTTCAGCCAGCGGCGGGGAAGCAACATGACCGCCGCGCCATATCCCGCGTGCGCAAACGCCGAAGTGCCCGCATCCGGCGTCGACAACAGGGCGGAAACCGACGCATCCCCGAAGTGCGCCAGCACCCGCAAGGTCAATGTGGTCAGCAATGTCGAAATCCAGTCGCCAGTGATGCAGGTCGTCAACATCGCGGATGTACCGGCAAAGAGCTCGAGCAGGAATGTCCCCCCGAACACGAGCGCGACCATCGACCAGGCGATCCCCGGGGTCGACTGGATCCAGGTGCCGGTCGTCAGATGCCAAAGATGGCCTTCGGTCAGGATCCTGTAATCGAATCCCAGCCTGTGGAGCAGGCGCGTATGCTCCCGGACCGTTTGGTCACCGGTCAGGATCCCGATCACGGCAATGATGACCAGAATCAGAATGGTTCCCTTGAACCGCCAGAATACGCTCCAGAGCGTAGGTATCCCCCTAGCCAGCATGGTCATTGCCGTTCGATCGTGCGGTCTTGCCATGCCGCCGCTGGAAAAGCCGTTGCAACGAACCGTTGTCGCCAATTTCGGAGAGGCGCGTCAACGCAAGGAAGACCCGTGGAAGTTGCGTCACCGAACGCACGACCATATAGCGCGGCTCCCAGCTCGGGTGGAATTTGTCCTTGTAGGCGAAGAGACTCTCGCTGGCGAAGAACCGGCTCATCGGTTTGGCGAGCTGACCGATCGCCCGGTCGGTCCGGGCGGTTGCTTCCTCCGGTTCCGGGTTCACAAAGGGAACCATGCCAAGCGAGAGTATCGAACATCCCTGCGCTTTGCCGAGATCGATCAGCGCGAGCATCAGCATATCCATCGAGCCATTGGGCGCATCGATCCGGTGGCGCATGAGATCGAAGGTCGTTTCGCCGGGGGCGCCATCCGGGATCAGATTGATGAACGCCTCGGCGCGCCCCTGCGCCGAACGCAATACCAGCACCGGAGATGCACGGATATAGTCTGGTTCGAACTGACCGAGCGTGAAGGTCCGTTCGCGGCGCCCCTCCAGCGTCAGCCATTCGTCCGAAACCGCTTTCAGCTCACGAACGAGCTCGTCCGACAGCGGCGGTTCGATGTATTCGACATGGCGACCCTCGCGCGCGGCACGATTACGCGTCGAACGGAGGCTTCCCATCGACCTGCCGGAGAGCGTGAATGTGTCGAGCGGAACGATCGCGTCGCGCCCGATCATCACCGCGGTGAAACCACGCTCCCGGTAGGCATCGAGATGGGTCGGTGGAACCTGATGAAATGCAGGTTCCCAACCATTCGTCGCGCAAAAATCGAGGAACTCGTCCAACGTCTCCAGGAAGGCAACTCCGTCACGGGCCGTGGGATCCCCAAGGACCAGTGCCACCCGGTTGCTCAAGCCGAAACTGACGACACCCCGATCGTCACGCGCAAAGAACTGCAGTTTGTCGGGCCAGTACTTGAATCGATCGAGCGACGAATCACCCCATTGCTCAACCAGACGCCGCGCCCGGTCGGTTTCGCTCCGCTGGACCCGATGCCGCCAGATGATCGGTTGCAGAATCGCAAAGGTGGAAACCGTGATCGCCAAAACCGCGAGCAGATGCACGGAATCGATGGTCCATTCGGCACGAGCGGTTTGGGGATTCAAACCGCCATCGCCGAATCCAAAAAAGAGATCGGCAGCCGCGCGCACCGATGAGCGAATCGAGAATTCCCGGCCAAAATGTCGTTTGTCGGCCAACCACAGACTCAGAACGGCAAAAAGATAGGTGGCCGAGAAGGATGCGATCAGGACGTAGACACCCCGCCGGAGTGTCGGGATGTCGCTACGCACCCGGAATCGGGAACGATAGAGCAGCAGGATCGCGATATTCGTACCGCTGATGAGCACCCCGATCGCATCGAAATCGCGCAACAGCGAGAAGATCGTGAGCACGATCGAAAGCGCCAGCGTGACCAGCCAGGCGGCAAATTGCCGCCGGACCAGCCGCAACGACAGCACCAGCAGAAGAAACCCGGCCACCAGCGTAAAGGTCCGGCCCGCGTGGTATTCGTGCAACATGCCGAAGCCGCTCGCACGCTGGAAATCGACATGGGGAATATGAACCCGGGCCGGCAGCACGGATGCCAGGGCCAGGATTCCGCTCAACGCGGTCCAGATTGCCGGCAGATGAGCGGGGATACCTCGAAGCGCTCGCTGGTATCGGGCATGAACTCCGATTCCCAGGACAACCGGCAACCAGACGTCCACGAACCGATAGAGCATCGTGGCCCCGATGGCCTCGGGCAGTGGAATACCCATGCGTTGCAGGAGATAGATGACCGAAACCTCGACGATTCCAAGTCCCTGGAAGACTGGAGCGGCGAGCTGCAACATCGTTCCGGCGCTGTACGCGACGAGGGCAATCGACAGCGCCGGATTGGCTCGGACCGCATGGAGCGCCGCCCACATGCTGACCACACCCAGCAGATCGGCCCCGAGTGAAAAAACGAATGGGACGGCAAGCGACCGCGCCGGGACATTGGTGGTCCGGGCCATTTCCCGGAATTCGCGAACGAATCCCGGCAGGCGCTTTTCCAGGAGCTCGGGAAACCGCATTCCTTCGAGCATCGCAACGACCAGCGCCAATACCGCCAGAGCAACCGCGACGACCACGATGGCTCCGATCAGCACTGGTCCGGTCGCGTTGTGCTGGGCAACCAGAAGCGCGATCGCCGGAATCGCAACCGCGATGAACGAGAGGTGACCGATCACGCTGTAGAGCATGACGGCCAAAGCCGCATCGTTGCGGGTTACCCCATAGACAGCGAACCGCGAGACGAGCGTGATATACGAAGCGGCGCCGCCCAGCGGCATCACCGTGGCGATCAGCTCGCGTTCGGCATGCGTCATCAGCGCCGGAATATACGGAACCCTGGGGCCAATGCGGGAGATGATGGTCGAAAGCGCCTGGGTCGCGAACCCATGCATGAGCAATGCACTGACGACGATCAGCGCCAGCCAATGCCAATCGGCCAGCCGGAGCTGGCGAATGGCTTGGGTCAGGTCCGAGCGCTGGCGCCATACGAAGATCGCCACCAGCAAAACGATGGCGCCACTCCAGAGCGGTTGCAGTATGCGAAACCAGGCGGTTTTGCCGCTTCCACCACCGGCGGGTTCCAGACTGCCGTCCAACGCGTCGCCTCTCCGTACCACGCCATCGCCAGCGGCGCGACGCTCACCATACTCGCTCAGAGCCCCTGGCTGGTTCGATTTCCGTGAGGAGTCTTCCGGCGCATATCGAGAAGGACCGATTGCCAATGGGCGCGAGCGGTAGCGTCGCGGACCCGGCGGTCGGGGATACGAAGGGAGACCAAGGATCCCATACGGGCGACCGGGGTCGAATGTCCAATTAGGAGAGGGAGGCGGCTCCCCGACCTGGATTCGAACCAGGAACCTGCCGGTTAACAGCCGGACGCTCTACCGTTGAGCTATCGGGGATCAGTCGTATCGACGATGTCGGATTCTAGCATACCAGTACTGGGAATGGTCCAGTGTTCGGTGCGGTCGCTTCGGGCACCAGACCGGGTCCCGAGGACTACCAGTCCCCGGTGCCGCCGCTGAATTTCCCGACATTGCGTTTGGCCCGGCCGAAAAACGAACGCTGTTCTGGTTTGCGCTCCAGTGGCGCCTGGATCGGAAATGGCTGATTGGTCAGAATCGACAACGGATTGGCCGCCGCCATCTGCGCTGCCCGGATCTGTCCGACGATTTCGGTTGCTCGTGCCAGTCCGGCATCGAACGAGCGCAAGCGAGTGCCGCTGCCGTGCGCGTCAGTCGCCAGGATGACCTTGGGGGCGTCGCGCACCAGCTGCTCGGCGAGCGACCGCGCCGCCCGGCCATTGACCCCGGCCAGGCTGGCATAGGTCACCTGCATCACGACCCCCCGCTCACCGAGCTCCATTACCCGTTTCGGATCCTGCTGCGCGGCGACGTAGCGTTCCGGGTGCGCCAGCACCGGCTGGAATTCGACGGTCTGGATTTCGAAGATGGTCTCGGCGCTATGCTCCGGCCAGAATTCGAAGGGAAGCTCGACAAGCACCGCATTGGTTCCGGCATAGCCGATCGGTTCACCATCGGCCAATCGTTTCGGCACATCGGGGGTGAGCAAGACTTCGAATCCGGGCGTCACGCTGATGCCGAAATTGGCCGCAAGCGGCGCGACGGCAGCGAGCCCGCGTTCGACCGCTTCGCGTTCGCGCTCGTCCAGCCGGCCATGCAGATGCGGTGTGGCGGCCAGCTTGCGAACTCCCATTTTCGAGAAGAACGACAGCATCGCCTCGGATTCGTCGACCCGAGCGGGTCCATCATCGACGTTGGGCAGGATATGGAGATGAAGATCGACTGGCGGCGGATTGAGCATGGCCTCACTTCGTACGATGACCCGGCCGGGCCGGACTGTCCTGCACCCTATACTATCCTGCTGGTACGTGGCATGCGGCCGCGCCCCGCGGAATCGTCACCGGAAAACGAAGCAAAGGAGCGAGTGAAAGCCTCATGGCAGCAAGCAAGCGCAGCAAGGTAACCGTCGTCGGCGCTGGTATGGTTGGGGGAACCGTCGCCCAAATGCTCGCGCTGCGGGACTATGCCGATGTCGTGCTGGTCGATATCGTCGAAGGGCTTCCGCAGGGTAAGGCGCTCGATCTGATGCAAGTCGGGCCACTGATGGGGTTCGATACCCAGATCACCGGCGCCAACGGTTATGAGGATACGGCCGGATCGGATGTGGTGGTGATCACGTCCGGTATCGCGCGCAAGCCAGGCATGAGCCGCGACGATTTGCTTCGCACGAATATGGGCATCGTCAGCTCGGTCACCGAGCAGGTCATCAACGGTTCGCCCGATGCCATCCTGATCATCGTTTCCAATCCGTTGGACGCGATGTGCCATGCGGCGTTCGATGTGGCTGGCTTCCCGCGCGAGCGCGTCATCGGTATGGCCGGTGTGCTCGATTCCGCCCGGTTCCGCACTTTTATCGCCATGGAAGCCGGCGTTTCAGTGCAGGATGTTTCGGCGCTGGTGCTCGGCGGTCATGGGGACACCATGGTGCCACTCTCCCGCTATTCCACGATCGCTGGAATTCCCATCACCGAGCTCTTCCCGGCCGAACGCGTCAAGGCGATCGAGGAGCGCACCGCCAATGGTGGCGCGGAAATCGTCGGATTGCTGAAAACCGGCAGTGCCTGGTATGCCCCCGGCACCTCGGTCGTCGAAATGGTCGATTCGATCATCCTCGACAAGAAGCGGGTGCTTCCCTGCAGCGTGCTCCTTCGCGGTGAATACGGCATCGAAGACACCTTCGTCGGTGTGCCGGTCAAGATCGGCGCCGCCGGGATCGAGCACATCTTCGAACTGACCTTGACCGGGGATGAGCAGGCCGCCCTGGAGAAATCGGCCGGTTCCGTTCAGGGACTGGTGAAAACGATGGCCAGTTTCCGCGAGCAGGCGTAGCCTCCTGGACGATTCGCAGGCGCCGCGCGTTCGTCTCGATCTTTCGGTCGAGGCAGCGCGCGAGCGCGTGCTACAACGGATCGAGTCACTCCCTCCCAGACCCGTGCCGCCGCGATCCGCGCTCGGTCGAGTGCTGGCCGGGGATATCGTCGCTCCAATCGATCTTCCCCGTTTCACCAATTCGGCGATGGACGGATTCGCGCTGCACTCGGCGAGCACGTCGCATGCGACTCCGGGCACATCGGTTCAATTGCGGATTGCCGGTTCGATCGAAGCCGGTTCCGCCTGGTCCGCACCATTGGGAGCGGACGATGTGCTGCGCATCAGCACGGGAGCGGCTGTTCCCGTCGATTGCGATGCGATCGTGCCAATCGAAGACATTCACGAACGCGCTGGGTTCATCGAGATTCACGCACCGATCGCACCGGGCCGGCATATTCGCCCGGCGGGAGAAGATCTGCGACGCGGCGCGGTGGCGATCCGCGGGGGAATCGTGATCCGGCCCCAGGAAATCGGCCTGCTGGCGGCGCTCGGTATCGAGTCGATTCCGGCGGCCCCGGCCCCGGTTGTTTCGATCATGTCGACCGGTCCCGAACTCATGGCGCGAGCCGCTCCCGTGCCGGTCAACGACGCAAACGGTCCCATGCTGGCCGCGCTTGCCGAATCCGCCGGGGCAGACATTGGCGAAATCGTGCAGGCGACCGGGGAGCTCGACCAGATCCATACGCTGATCGCCGAGCTTGCCCAGTCGTCGGATCTGATCCTCACCAGCGGCGGCATATCGAACAGCCAGGCGGATACCCTGGCCGGCATGATCGATTCGATCGCGGGCGGAGAACTCTGGGAGCTACGGCTCCGGCCGGGCAAGCACTTCGGCATCGCATCTTTTGGCGCGAGCACACTCATCGCTCTTCCCGGAAACCCAGTGGCGGCCTTCGTCGGATTCGAGTTGCTGGGGCGCCTGGCCATCGGACGGTTGGGCCACCGGCCACCCGAGTCCGCCGCAACGGCGATACTCACCGAATCGGTCCGGGGCGGGCTCGGCCGCGTCGATGCGATCCGCGGTCGCGCCCGGATCGGAGATGGCGGCCGGGTGCTCGTCGCGCCCGCGGGCAAAGGCGGCTCCGGGATGGTCGCGTCATTGACCGAGACCAATTGCCTGATCCTGCTTCCCGAAGAAGCCGGTGGCGCCAGCGCGGGGGATACGGTCCGGATTCGGTGGGTAGGGTATCAATGAATGTCTATGACTCACGAGCCCGGCCCGTGACCGAAACGAGCGAGAATCAGGAATTTCGATGCGAGGAATGGAACCATTTTCAGCCGCAAAGGGCGTCTGGAGTATCATCCGCGAACTCAGTCTGGATGAAATACGCGATCAGGCGGAACTGCCGCCGCGCTTGCTGATTCTTGCGGATCGGTCCGATATCGGCCAGCAGATTGCGGCCTCGTTGACCGGACACGAAATCTCGGGCTATGTGACGGTGCGACCACTCGACGCATCGATCTCCGATGCAGCAGCGTTCGATGCGGTCGTGCTCTACGATCCCGAAGGCAGCCCGACATCGAAACAGCGGCTGGACGCGATTCGCTCCGCCAAGGACAAGACGGCGGCAGTCGCGTTCCTGAGCAGCGTGCCGGACGATCCGCGCGCGTTGCGGCTGGCTCGGGCGGCAATCCTGAAACAGAATCCGGATCGCGCTGTTTCGCTCGGCCGGTATCTGCCCGGTTTCCGGGACGCCGCCATCAAACAGGTCAACGATGAAACATCGCTGGCCAATGCCCAGTTCGCGCTGGTGGCAAATGTTCCCTCGGTGGTGCCCGTCTTCGGTTCGCTGGCCACGGTCGGAGCCGATTTCTTCGTCCTGACCAAGAACCAGCTGCTGCTCATCTTCAAGATCGCGGCCATTCACGATCAGGACATTCACGATTCGACCCGCATCTTCCGGGAGATGATTCCGGTGGTCGGGGCGGGGTTCTTCTGGCGAACGGTGGCGAGGGAAGCGGCCGCGATGGTGCCGATGATGGGCGGCGCGGTGCCGAAAGTCGCCATCGCCTACACCGGTACGATGGCGATCGGTCGAGCGGCGGATTTCTATTACACGACCGGGATCAAACCCTCCAAGGAAACGATGAAGAGCTTCTACCAGCAGGCCGCCGAATCGCTCAGCCGGCGGCAGTGGCTCTTGCGTCGCAATCCGAAAGAAACGGAAACGACCTTTCGGGTAATCGAAGACGACGACCAGGGAAACGCCCCCACGCACTGATACGGAAGCCGCTTGGCCCCTTGGGTATGAGCCCAGCCTCGAACAGCTGGGCTCATACGGAATCCGGATAAACACTCGAGGGTTGCCGGGGAGTGCCTCCTCGCCAAACCTCAACCCCGTGCGCGGGGGAGCGGCTGTTCGGCCCCGCGGGACATCCGCAAACAATCATCCGGATTTTGTATGAGGCCAGCGGTCCGACCGGAAACGATTCGAGAACGTCCGGCCCGCAACGCCCACGTTTCCACCACATAGCCGAACGAGCCGAGCCATCCGGAACGCTGCCCAGCGCGCA
>JBIQLF010000001.1:72326-122367 GCA_044464585.1 Thermomicrobia bacterium | reverse complement strand
CAGCTAGCTCACGTGATCGCGCGCAGCACGATTTCTCGCGTTGCGTTTCGTCGTTCGAGGCTGGGAACGCTTCGGAGCACCAGCCCATACCGACGGGTTCGAACGGATTCCGGATAGGAGCGGGCCTGTCCGGATTCTGGATCGATCTGCAACCGGGACTTCATCCCCACTCCGAGACAACGCAAACAAGGGGCCAGCGCGCTGGCCCCTTGTTCCGTCCGTTCGCCTGGCGACCTAGAGTCCGGCAGCCTGCGTGAGCGCCCGTTTGGTCAGCACCTTGACCAGATGCGCGCGATATTCCGGCGAGGCATAGACATCGCCATTGAGCTCGCCCAGATCGTCGGCCGCGAGTGCGGCGGCAGCTGCGATCGAGTCGGCATCGAGTGTCTTTCCGACCAGGGCGTTCTCGGCCGAGGTCGCTCGCTTGGCATGTTCGGGCGCGCCCGTCACGGCAATTCGGGCCGACTCGACGTTGCCGTCTTTTTCCTTGACCGCAACGGCCACACCGACGACGGCATAGCCGGATGCCGGGTGGGCATGCTTCACATAGGCCTGTTTCGCTCCGGCGAAATCGTCCGGGATCGTGATGCTGGTGAGGATCTCATCGGTGGCCAGCGAGGTCGTCAGCAATCCCACGAAGAGATCGTCGACTGGCACCGTGCGTTCGCCATTCGGCCCCTTGGCGGTGACCGATGCGTTCAACGCCAGCATGACCGCGGTCAGATCGGCCGCTGGATCGTTATGCGCCAGCGAACCGCCGAGGGTCCCGCGATTACGCACCTGGGGATCGCCTACCTGCTTCGTGGCCGCTTGCACCATCGGCAGATGATCGAGCCCGTCGGCATCGATGATCGCGCGGTAGGTCGTCATCGCGCCGATAGTGACGGCGCCGTTGCTGCTGACGCCCTGCAACCCATCGATCCGGCCGATATCGACAACGGTGCCCGGCGCGGCAAGCCGCAGCTTCATGGCCGGAATCAGCGAATGGCCACCTGCCAGCACTTTGGCATCGGGATCGGCCGCGAGGAGCGCGATCGCTTCATCGACGCTCGATGGCCGAACGTACTCGAACTGTGTTGGATACACCCTTGCTCACCTTTCTGTTTCGAAAATCGCGGGCGCTGCCGCCGCGTTCGGACGTTGCTATCGTGCCTGGTTCATTGCCGTCCAGACCCGTTCCGGAGTCATCGGCATTTGAATATTGTCGATCCCCATATGCCGCACGGCATCCACTACGGCATTGGCCACCGCCGGGGTGGATGCGATCGTGCCCGCTTCGCCAGCGCCTTTGACTCCCATGGGATTGGAGGGGCTCGGCGTTACGGTGAAATCGAGCTCGTACCAGGGAACCTGGCTGGCCTTCGGAATCGCGTAATCGGAGAGCGTGCCGGTCAGAAGCTGCCCGTCGTCATCGTAGCGGGCACCTTCATAGAGCGCCTGCGCCAATCCCTGGGCGATTCCGCCGTGGAGCTGCCCGCCCACGATGAGCGGATTGACGACATTGCCGAAATCGTCGACCGCCACATACCTGATGACCTCGACCTCACCGCTGTCACGATCGACCTCGACCACGCAGATGTGCGTGCCGAAGGGGAAGGTGTTGTTGATCGGATCGAAATAGGTGGTTTCGTCCAGGAACGGTTCCATGCCCGGTGGCAGGTCATAGGCAAGATGGGCTGCCGCGGCGATCTCCTGGATCGTCTTGGCGGAATCCGGGGAACCCTTGACGAACACCTTGCCATTTTCGAACTCGACATCGCTCTCCGATGCTTCGAGCATATGCGCGCCGAGTTTCCTGACCTTGTCGATGATCTTGTCAGCGCTCTTGTAGATCGCCGTGCCGCCAACCGCCAGCGACCGGCTGCCATAGGTGCCAAAGCCGAACGGGGTGCCCAGCGTGTCCCCGTGCTGGATCTGGATATCGTCGTACGGAATACCGAGCCGGTCGGAAACGACCTGGGCGAAGGTGGTTTCGTGTCCCTGGCCGTGCGCCGAAGCCCCGGTGGTAACGACGACCTTCCCGGTCAGATGCACCCGGATATTGGCGCTTTCCCAGATACCGGCTCCCCAGCCTTCGCCGCCGAGCCCGAACCATTTGGACGGCGCCAGACCGCAGGCTTCGACATACGAGGAGAGTCCGATGCCGAGCAGCTTCTGCTCGCCAGCTTCGATGCGGCGTCGTTGTTCTGCCCGCAGATCGGCATACCCAGCCATATCGAGCGCCTTGTCGAGCGCGCCCTCGTAATTGCCGGAGTCGTATGGCAGCATCCCGACCCCGTTTTCATACGGAAAATCGTCCGGCTGGATGAAGTTGCGCCGCCGGACCTCGGCCGGGTCGACACCGGTTGCCGCAGCCACCGCATCGACCACCCGTTCGATCGCATAGGTCGCTTCCGGACGTCCCGCGCCACGGTAGGCGCCGGTCATCGCGGTATTCGTGTACGTACCGATCACATCGACGCGGGCATTCGGGATCTTGTAGCAACCGGTGATGATGCGCCCATAGAGGGTGGTCGGCACCCCGGCGGCGATCGTCGAGAAATACGCGCCGATATTGGCCCAGGTCGTGACATGCAGGGCCGTAATTGCGCCGTCCCGAGAGCAGCCGATCTCGATATCGGTATCGTGGTCGCGACCGTGGGTGGTCGTCAGATAGTTCTCGCTGCGGTCCTCGAAGAACTTGACCGGTCGCCCGCCAAGCTTCTTCGAGATAGCCATCGTAAGCGGAATATCGTAATAGCAGTCGATCTTGCTCCCGAACCCGCCACCGATATCCGGGGCGATCGTGCGAATCTTCTGCTCCGGAATACCGAGAACGAACGCCGCCAGGAGCAATCGCAGCACATGCGGCGCCTGGTGGGTGGCCCAGAGGGTGTAGTCGCCGGTGCCCGGGTCGAAGCGAGCCACCGTGCCGCGCGGGTCGATCGCAGTCGGGATCAACCGCTGGTTGATGACATTCAGATTTGTTCTGATCTCGGCACCGGCCAGCGCCTGTTCGATGACCTCGGCGTCCTTGCCGCACGACCACTCGAAGACGATGTTGTTGGGAGCTTCCTCATGAAGCTGGGGAGCGCCCGCCTGCGCGGCCTTCTTGGCGTCGACCACGACCGGCAGCTCATCATAGTCGACCGCAACTGCCTGAGCGGCATCGCGCGCCTGGTATGGGGTCTCGGCAACGACGACCGCCACCGGATCGCCCGCCAGGTGAACCTCGCCAACCGCAAGCACGCGCGGCGTCACCGGATGGTTCTCGCAACCGGCTGCCTGCCAGGCGGCTGGCATCGGATTGAGATCCATGAAATCGTCACCGGTATAGACCGCCACGACTCCCGGCATCGATTTGGCGGCGCTCGTATCGATGCGCTCGATCTTCGCATGCGCGTAGGGTGAGCGCACCAGCGCGATGTGAAGCATGCCGGGGAGCCGCAGATCGTCGATGAACTGTCCCGCCCCGGAAATCAATCGTGGATCCTCACGCCGCTTGAGTGGTTTTCCAACCATCTTCCCGGGCGCGTCGATGGATGCAACCATCATTCGACCTCCTTGTCAGATACCGATCCGGGCAAGAACGCCCGCGCTGGCGTCTTCCCGCACCGGTGCATGCGCGATGGTTGGATCAGCTCTTCTTGGCGGCGTACTGAATCGCCTTGACGATGTTCTGATAACCGGTGCAGCGGCAGAGGTTGCCCTCCAGCGCGTGCCGGATTTCAGCTTCGGTCGGATCCGGGTTCGTCTCCAGGAACGCGGAGGCCGCCATGATCATGCCCGGCGTGCAATAGCCGCACTGCAACCCGTGCTCTTCCCAGAAGCCTTCCTGAACCGGATGGAGATTGCCTTCCGACCCCATGCCCTCGATCGTGGTGATCGAAGCACCGTCGGCCTGGGCGGTGAAGATGGTGCAGCTCTTGACCGCGTCCCCGTTCAGGTGAATCGTGCATGCCCCGCATGAGCTCGTGTCACAGCCAACATGCGTGCCGGTCAAACCCAGCGTCTCGCGAAGAAAATGAACGAGCAACTGGCGGGGCTCGACCTCGGCATGGTGCTCGACTCCGTTGACGGTGATATCAACCGGAACGAGACTCTGCGCTACCGCTGTGGACATGGATGAACTGCTCCTTTCGAAATCATCGGAAACGTCGTTATTCCCGATGTTCCTCGTACGGTCATCACCGACGCTGCGAGCCGCTCCAATGATCCGGAGTCGTGCGATGCGCGGATTCCGCCCCGCGCCCGCCACACGCGGCGTTTCCACCACCCGTGACCGCAGTATCGTGAAGTTGTGGCAGTATATCCCGCCTACCCCATACGACGACACTCCACCGATGATTCGAGCATTCGCATGATGGGTCTGTGCTAGGCTTCCGGCCACTCTGCGACGGAGGACCGTCGCGCTGGTATCCGTCGCGATGAAGGCGAGATGGCATCCACCGACCAGGTGAGCACGGTCCCGGCGCCCGGCGAAGGCACGTTCGACGTGCTGCGTCTCAACCCCGCCTTTCGCCGTCTCTGGTTTTCGACGGTCTCCACCACCCTCGGGCAATGGATGCAATCGACCGCGATCGGCTGGCTGGCGCTGGAGTTGACCAACCGCTCGTCCTTTGTCGGTATGGTGGCGTTCGCGGCGGGGATTCCCTTTCTCTTCGTCTCCATCCCCGGCGGATTGTTGCTCGACCGGTTCGACCGGCGCCGGATTCTGCTGCTGGGGCAGATCGTCGCCGCCACGTGCGCGGTACTCATCTCGGTCGATGTTCTGAGCGGCTACGTGCGCCCGTGGCATCTGTTGCTCTTCGCGTTCGTCAATGGTTCCCTGCAGGCCATCATGAATCCGGCTCAACAGGCGATCGTGCCCTCGCTCGTGTCGCGCCAGCGCCTGACCAACGGCATCGCCTTGATGAGCGCCGGCCAGAATATGACCCGCGTCGTCGGGCCATCGGTTGCCGGCGCAATCATCGGAATTGCGGGCACAGGGGCCGCGTTCCTTTGCCAGGCAATCGCATTGATCGCCGCCCTGATCCTGCTCGGTACCGCCACATTTCCCGATCTTTCGCGCAAGGGCGCCGTCGCCTCGCTCGGATCGGCCTTCGATGGCGCGCGCATCGTCTGGAACCGGGCGGATATCCGGGCCATCATCACCCTGGTTTCGATCACGATTCTGCTGGTTTTTCCCTATTTGTCCTTCCTGCCCGTGTTCGCCCGCGATGTTCTGGGGATTGGTCCCGAGGGTCTCGGTATTCTGATGGCCTCCTCCGGATTCGGAGCGGTGCTGGGTTCGATCTATGTGGCGACCCGCAAGCAACATGCCAGCGGCAGAGCGTTCGTTGTTTCGGGGGTCGTCTATGGGTTCACGATTGCCGGGTTCGCCGTTTCCCCCAACATGTGGTGGGCGATCCCGCTGCTGGTGGCCGCTGGATTCCTCGGATCGGCGTATGTCAGCTCGATCAACGCGTCGATTCAGCACCGGATTACGGACGATGTGCGCGGCCGGGTGATGTCGATCTATATGCTCACCTGGGGATTCACGCCCATCGGCGCGATCGTCATCGGCGAGCTCGCCACGCGCTATGGAATCTCACTGACGGTTGCCGTGACGGCGCTAATCGGCAATGTGCTGCTCGTCGCGCTGTATCTGCTCTCCCCGACCACCCGGCGACTCTGACGGCTCCCCGAGCTGGAGGACGATTCGGGTCGCCTGCGCGCGAGCGGTTGGCTCGATCTCCGACACCAGCGTCCGAATTCGGACAATAGAGCGGTCGACCGCGCCCCGATCAGGATGGATGATGCCGATGGCCTCGAGCACCTGGGCATGCACCCAACGTTGCAGCGCCTTTCGAACCTGATTCAACGAGGGCGGTTCCAGCCCGGCAGCCGTGGCATCGGCCGCAACCCACTCTCGCAATTCCCGGTTCGGCAGGGGAAGGGCCGCGGCCTGGTTGATGGCATTGCGATCGGCACGAATCTGCTCCGCATCCTCCGCCCATCGTCTGATGAGCTCGTATCCAGACCGGTGCTCCCGTGCCCGCCAGGCAATTTCCCGGTCGACCGCTTCGAAATCCGGACCGGACTCCCCCGAGGGACCGAAAAGCGGGCGATTCATATCGAACCAGCTCGCGCCCGCCGCACTCGACAACCGGGTGTAATAGAGACCGACGAGCAGATCGGCATCCAGGCGATCGTCCAGATCGTCGACGGCCGCCAGCCGTCGCCGCGCCGCGCCGCCGGGGATCGGCCCGGTCAACTCGGCGGCCGTCGCCGAAAGCAAGACGATCTCATCCGCGTTCACGGTCGCCCGGGTGATACCGCGCCCACCATTGAGCACATAGGCGGAAAGCGCGCTCTTCGGCGCGAAAAACAACCCGGGCACGATCTCGCCGCCAGTGTGCCAATCACCCAGCAAATCGGTATACGCCGGACCGACCTCGGCCAGCGCGGTCAGCATTTCCACGCTGACCTGTTTGCTGCGGGCTGTTTCGATCGAGAATTTCGCGTCGGCGGCCTGCATCGTCTGGCGGCCGTTGGCGCGCCCGAGCAGCACGAAATCCGGATTCTGCAGCGAACGTTTCGACGCCGCATGGGCCACATGCGGCAACGCATCCAGCCGGATGACTCGTTCGATGGTATGCGACCCGCCCCCGGGGATACCGACATCGATGCCCACCAGGGAGTCCATATGCGAGGCGACGACATCACTCCAGCGCGCTCCGATGAGTCCGCTGGAACCGCCCATATCGGCCAATCCCATCAACCGCCGGTCGAGCAGCGCCCGTATGAGCGATCCTCCGGGAAGCGCGCTGGAACGAAGATCACCCTCGGGTTTTGGTTTGGTGGGAAAGCTCAATGGGTCGAAACGATCGATTCACGAAGTCCAATGCCATGCGGCCGCAAGCATAACAACTGCCGTCCATCTTTCCACAGCATAGGCCGCTCTGGTACAACCGTACGGTTGTCATAGTGTTCACGAGTCGGTCGTATCGATTCGTGCCTGTCAGGAGCTCGATTTCATGGTCGCGGTCCAGCCGCCCCCGCCTGCCACTATCCCGGCAAACGGAGCCCAGTTGGTCATCCAGTCACTCGAAATGCACGGAGTCGATACCGTATTCGGGATTCCGGGCGTGCATACGCTCGCTCTGTACGATGCACTGCGGGAATCGCCAATCCGGCACGTGCTTGCCCGGCACGAGCAGGGCGTCGGTTTCATGGCCGATGGCTATGCGCGCGCTACCGGGAAACCGGGAGTCGCGGTCATCATCACCGGACCCGGCGTCACCAATATCGCCACCGCTGTTGGAGAAGCCTATACCGACTCTTCCCCGTTGCTGGTCATCTCGTCGAATGTGGAGAGTCCCTATCTCGACGATATGCGCGGCAATCTGCACGATCTCAAAGACCAGATGGCCGTGATGAAAGCGGTCACCAAGTGGAATGCCCGCATCACCGAGGCAGGTGACATCCCCGGAGTGATGAGCGAGGCGTTTGCCCGGCTCTCGTCCGGCCGCCCGTTGCCGGTGCATGTCGAAATTCCGCTGGACGTGCTCGACCATACCGCCAGCGCCGGTCGCGCGCCGCGCGAACCGTTCATCATCGAACCCGAACCATCCGACGAGAAGATCGAACAGGCTGCCGCGTTGCTGGCCAGCGCCGAGCGCCCGTTGATCTATGCCGGAGGCGGAGCGGTTTCCTCCGGCGCCGCGCCATTCGTGCGGCAACTGGCCGAGCGCCTGAATGCGCCGGTGCTCACCTCGATCATGGGCAAGGGCGCCATCCCCGAGGACCATCCCCTTTCGCTGGGAGCGCTCTGGTCATCGGGCAATGCAGTCGACGATTATCTGCGACGCGCGGACGCGATGATCGTCATCGGGTCGAAGCTCGGTGCGCAGGCGACCGAGATGTTCCGGATGACGCTTCCCGAGAAACTCATCCGGATCGATATCGACCCGCGTGAGATGAATCTGAATGCGCATCCGTCATTGCCGTTGCTCGGTGATGCGGCCATCGTCAGCGAGCGTCTGGCAAGCGCGCTTTCCGATAGGGTCGAACTGGCGTGTGTGGATCGAACGGCCGAGACCGTCGAGGTTCGCAACGCCGCCGAAATGACGGCCTGGTTCGCAGAACGGCGCGATTATGTGGACGCGCTTCGCCGGGCGATTCCCCGCGACGGCATTCTGAGCACCGATATGACGATGATGAGTTATGTCGCGTGCGGACTCTATCCAGTCTACGAACCGCGCACCTTTTTCTTCCCCAGCGGATTCGGCACATTGGGATTCTCGGTTCCGGCCGCGATCGGGGCCAAGATCGGGCGCCCGGAGGCCAAGATCGTTGCGATCGTGGGCGATGGGGGATTCCAGTACACGATGGGCGATCTGGGGTGCGCCGTGCACGAGCGCCTCGGGCTGCCAATCGTCATCTTCAACGACTCCACCTATTCCGCCGTCAAGCACGCGCAACTCCGGGAGCGCGGAGGGCGTTATATGGCGGTCGATCTGGTCAATCCGGACTATGTCAAGCTCGCGGCCGCCTATGACATCCCTGGCGTGCGGGCGCATTCCCCGGAAGCGATGGAACGGGAAATTCAGGTCGCGTTCGACCGGGATCTGCCCACGATCATCGACGTTCCGATCGAGCCCTGGGTGTAGGGCGGCGCGTTTTCGATTCCCAGACGCCGTTCGATGCGCCGCGGTTGCACGATCGCACCCGCGGCGACGGCGACTCCGAGCGCCAGCAATACCCGGCCAAGCCAATCCCAGCCATCGACGCCATAGACGACCTCGATATGCGTTCCCGGCGTCGAAGACGTGACGACCATATAGCCATGCTCGTCCTTGGAGACCGCGGCCGGATGGCCGTCGACCGTCGCGGTCCAGCGGGGAAACCAGTTGCGCCGGACTTCGAACGTAGTCGTGGGCGCGGACACGTCCGCGGAAAACCGCTGGTTCTCGATCGAGATCGCGGTCGTTGTCGCACCTTCGGCGGTGATGATTTGGGTTGGGTCGTTCACGAGGTAAACCCGATATCCACCAAGATCGGCAACTTGTTCCAGCAGGGGCGAAGCGGCAGCGGTATTCGCCGCCCGAGCGCTTGCGATCACGGCTCCGATACCATGGATTCGCAGATACTCCGGGTCCAGCGTCGATGAGAGATCGGGATATCGATGCTCGATAGTCGGATCGTAGCTGCCAAAATGATCGCGTTGCCAATACCAGAGCCAATCGTCGAAAAAGAACGGGCGGTCACTCCACTGGAATGACCAGAATTGATCGTGCCACGACAGCGTCGCTCCCAATACGAGGATCGCGGTGCCGACCTCGGCTCGCGCGCTCGCCAGCTCGACGGCTTCCTGCTGCTCGAACACATACGAATCGCCGGTGGTCAGCACAGGGTAGAGTGCCCGGTCACTCGCGTGTATTGGAGTGGAACCGAGCACGACATACAGCAACACGGTGGCAATGCCGCTGGCCAGCAGCCCCAGCTCCACAATGGCCCGGCGATATCGGTTGGCCCATCGGGCAACCATCGACATCGCCCCATAGATACCGAGCGCGGCCAAATAGATCGTCAGCGCGCGCTGCACTGGCATCAAGCGCACCGCTTCCAGCTGCTCGATGTGCGGCCCGATCGTCAGTCCGCTCAAGAGAATCGTCATGAGCACGTAGGCCATGAACGTGAAGGCAACGAGCCGCCCGGCGACCAGGTTCGGAAGAACAAACGCGGTCACCAGCCCCAGCATGGCAAGCACGAACACCGGTCCCGAAACCGCCGTGATCGACGCGCGGCCATATTCGCCGAGCGAGTGATATTGGTTGTAGATAACGAAAAAGTAGAGATCCTGAAACCGGAAGATCGAAATCAATAATGGCGCCGACAGCAATCCCGCGACGCCCACGATGAGGGCGGAGAGCGTCAACTTGGCCGGCAGCTCAGACTTCCGATCCGCTTCCCAGGCCAGGGATGCAACCATCCCGGCCGCCACAGCTGCCAGTGGCAAGAACGACCGGGCATTCGTATACACGGCAAAGGCCGCAACCATGCCGGCGAGCGCACCCCACCGAACCGAGCGATAGCGAACCGCGCGGCACGATAACGGCAAGAACAGCAGCACGGCGGTCATCGCCAAGAAGCTGCTGACCAGCCCCCAATCGACCAGTTCCATATACCCGCCCGACCACCACCAGCCTCGCGCCGAGATATGGAATATCAGGGCCAGCACACCCACGCCGATCGTTATCCGGTCGAAACTGGCAAGGAGCAGAAAACCAAGAGCTGGCAAAAGAAAAATGACAATGACCGCGATCTTGTGCGCGGCCATCATCGGAATCAGCCCAAGCGTGGCAGCCCAGACGGCCACCTCGAATGCCGCGGCGCCCAGTGGATAGAACTCGACGGGATACCCCCCCTGGTGCGGCGAAATCCACCGGAGCAGCTCGCCGTCGAGCAACGCCCGGCGCAAGAGGTCAGCGCGCGTCGCATGAAAGGGATGATCGATACCACCGAATGTTTTCGCGAACCGCACGGTCGTGCCATCCGGACGGGTGAACGTCGACCAAAGATCGAATCCTCCAAGGCGGTGGAAAACCCAGAGGCCGATGATCGCGAGGAATACGAGCCAGCCCGCAGTGAGCGCATGCCCGGTCCGAACGCTGACACGAATTGCGCGCGACCGGTTCATCCTAGCGGGGTTCTTCATGAGCCGGAACAGCGTCGTCCTCGGCTGGATCGAGCGCCAGCCAAACGAGCGCCAGCACACCAACGAGCAGAATGCCGAGCGATACGGCGTAGACGACATTCATTGCGGTTCCGCTGGCAACGTCTGGGAGTCCCCGACGAAATGCCCGCCATATGGAAGGAACCGAACGCCTGACATGGTAGAAGGAGGTGATCGAAACGACTTCGCTTCCCCAGCGCACATATCCGAGCAGGAGCGCGCTCAACGCTGCCCAGACGATGATCCGGCTCGCGTTCGCTCTGGTGATTTCGCTCGCATCGCCCATATCGCTGTTCTTCTAGTTCTGGAGAATATGCCAATACGGTATGACATAGCGCGTGTAGATGATTACGTTCATGAATACGAGCCCGGAGACGATCAGGGCGCGGCCGATCGGTTGCAGGCGGGGCGGAATGAGCGTGCGACCGCCGAGCAACACGAGAATGGCAAACGCATTCACGATCGGGAAGAAATAGCGCGCCTGGGTCAGTGCGAACTGGGTTCCGAATTGCACGACTGCCAGATAGGAGGTGACGACGGCCACGAAGAGCATGGCGAGCCCGATCGACTGGGAACGATCGGGCATGACGAATCCCAGCGGTCCCACGTCCTGACCGGGCTTTGCTCTCCGGCGAAATGCAATGATGGCGTAGAGGCCCAGCCCCGTGATTCCGGCAATGATGGGAATGGCAATTGCCCAGAGGACGCTGCTATCGAGTGAGATCCGGCGCCAGCCGAACTCGCCCCACGTTTCTTTCCAGCGCATCCAGACGAACCCGCGATCGAAGAGCAGTCCCAGCAAACTGCCACCCGGTTTGTTCCAGGGCGACTGCAAGGTTCGGATCTGCTCGAATGCATCGAAGTTGCCGTAGGTGCGATAGAAGAAGACATACCATGGCAGGATCATGATTCCGGCCACCGCGGCCGTCACGGTTCCACGAGACGCCCACGCCCGCACGTTACGAGGTCCGCACGTCAGCACAATGGCCAGGGCGATCGGCGGGATGGCGATGAGCGAGTTGCTTTTCGCCAACATGGCCAGACCGAGCGCGGCCCCGACCCAGGCGCAGGTCACGAAATCGAATCCCCGCCGGATTCCGCGTGCGAGCAGATAAAGCACCAGGCTGACGAAGGCAATACCGGCAATGTCGTTGTTGACCATGGCGCTTTCGTAGGACACCTGTGGCTGGAAGGCCACGAAGGCAGGCACGGTCATCAACAGAAAGCGATCATTTGGGAAAAGCTGGCGAGTGGTGAAGAAGGCGAGCAGCACGATCGCCAGACCGAATGGAATAGCGAGCGCTCGCAAGAGATATTGCAGCGACTCGGGCGACAGCGACGTACCGGCACGGGCGAATGGCGCCATCGTCAGATAGTAAAGCGGCGGGTGGTTCGCCGCATATTGGGTACCTGCTGGGAACTGCCCCATGAAGCCCCAATTTGCGGCCCGAAATGGGCCGTTCAGCCAACGGGGATTCGTCGGTTCGCAAGGACTCCAGTCGAGAATGTACTGGCAATAGCGATAGAAGTAATCGGGCAGGATATCGCCCTGCCAGGTCGAGAATTCGGTATTGGTCAGACGCCCGAATTCGTCCAGGCAATTCTGGCCATCATCCGTCGGGCAACGGAAAAGCGTCGGTACCCGGTGTTCTGTCGCCACCGTCTGCACATAGTTGAAATGGGCGACTTCGTCATGCCCGCTGAATGGCGGAAAGACCACAACGGTCAGCGCCTGCTTGGCGACGAACACTGCCATCAGCACCAGCAGAAAACGGCCCGTGGTGGAATTGGCAAGACCGGCGAATTGCCGCGACCAAGACCGAGCCGCCGGCGAGGAATCATCTTCGCCGGCGGCCGCGACCGCGTCTGGCAGAGCAGGCCGCGCAGCGGCATCCACCGTCAGGAACCAGCGGCCGTGGCGGGTTTCCGAACCTGCTTGATCTCGTGGTACTCCTTCTCGGCGTTGACCTGATCGAGATCGTGTCGCTCACCCAGAATATTCTCGGCAGCCAGCAAGCCGGTTTCGATCGAGTGATCGGTGTTGTTGTACCGGAAGGTGCCATAGCGCCCGATGATCTGCAGATTCTCGAACTGATCGATGAATCCCTTGATCTTGGCCAGCGGCTGCTCGTATCCGATCACATAGGACGGATAGGCGCGCGGAGCGCGGATCGTGAATCCGCCGATCACCTCCGACCGGTCGATGAAATGCAGGTCGTCCACCAAGTGATCGATGGCGTTCTGGACGAGCGCCTCTTCCGACATCTCCCAGATATGGTCGCCGAACGAGCAGAAATATTCGATGACCAGCGACGTGTACTCGTCGCCGGGAACCATGTATGGACTCCAGTTCTTCGGTTCGTGGAAGCGTCCGAAGAGAATGCGCTTATCGTGCACATAGAGCCAGGTATCGCTCGTGACCCGTTTCCGTTTGAGCATCAAATTGACCGTGATGATGTTGCGGAAGGTGAGCGAGTCAGCAGCGGCCAGCACATCGGCCGGAGCCGCCGGTTCCATGATCTTGGCCAGCACGGTGAGGGGAATCGATGAAATGTAGTTGGTTGCCTCGATACGTTCCGGGCCATTCTCGGTTTCGATGGTGACCCCAGTCACCCGATTGCCGTCGCGGTGGACTTTGGTGACCCCCGCGCCCAGCCGCACCTGATTGCCCATCTCGGTGATCCGGTCGGTCATGCGCTCGGAGAGCCGGCCGAATCCATATTTCGGGTACATGAACTCATCGATGAGGGAGACCACCTTGCCCTTGGATGGCACGACAGCATCCTTGACCGCCGTGACGAGGGACATGCCTTTCGATCGCTGCGTCACCCAGTCGCCGCTCATCTGATCGCAGGGCAACCCCCAGACCTTCTCCGAGTAGTTCTTGAAAAAGAGCTTGTAGAGCGTGGGACCAAACTGGTCGATATAGGCATCTTCCATCGATTCGACCGCGGCCGGGCGAATCTTCTTCTGGACACGGGTGCGGCCATAGTCGGCCATGGCCTGAGCCGCTGTCACCGGGCCGACCGCCTTCAGTGCGTTGCTGATCTTCAGGGGATAGTCGACATATTTGCCATCGAAATAGATGCGGCTAATGCGATTGACCCAGAGGAGCTCTTCGGCAATGACTTCCTTGAAAAGCTCGTTGAGCCGGTCGTTCTTGGTGAACCACCGGTGGCCGCCGATATCGAACTTGAACTCGCCATACTCGGTGTCGCGCTTGATGGTGCGCGCCAGACCACCGACGAAGGGAGCGCGCTCGACCACGGTGGCATCGACCCCGGCCTTGGTCAGCACGTAGGCCGAACAGAGCCCGCCTGGGCCAGCGCCCATGATGAGGGTGTCACGCGGTTCGTCGTTCTTCGAGCCGTTATGCCCGTTGCTCGAAACTGGCATTCGTTCGCTTTCCTCCAGAACATGCAGATCGAAGATGGAAATGTCAGTCGCGGTCAAGCGTTCGGGCGATCTGCCGCCGCTGGCAGTCCCCGGAATCGTACGCGCTGGGCGCAGAGACTAAGGGTATACCACCCCGCGAATCCCGACCCAGGCAGACGATGATGGCACCAGGGCCGGTCACCCCTCGTTGGCGCCCCAGGTGAAATGATTGTTCAGCAAGAAATTCCAAATCGCCGCGGCTCCCGCGCCGAAGAGATTGGCGACCAGATAGTGCATATCCGTCTCGGAAACGAGGACTTTGAGTACGAGCACATTGATGATCAGACCGACGAGATTGATCGGGAAATACTTGGCGACCCGCTCGATCAGTCGACCGCTGCCGCGATCGTGCCAGGTCCAATGTTCGTTGAGCAGGAAGGTGACCACCATCGAAACGAAGATGGCAATGGCGGACGAGACGAGGAGATGCGATCCGAACCCCTCGTGCAGAAGAAAGAGGACGCCCTGATTGACGGCCAGCCCGACGGCCCCGACGATCAGAAATTTCTGAAAACGGCGCGCAAGGAGCCACGCGCGGGCCGCCGGTTGCGGCCAACTCTCGACCGAAATCATGGTCCTCGCTGACTCTCCCTCGAAGCGGCAACATGCAGTCCGATAAGGTTCGGAGATCGACCAGCGAATCCTGGGCGTATCTGACGAAAACCATACCATGCACCTTCCCCTGAACGTGATTTTACGATCAGGTGCGCGTATCGAATCGAGGCGCGAGCAGGGCGTATGCCGCCAGGAGCTGCGCGTCGCCCGATTCGTCGAGACGGGCCTCATCGACCGTCTCGCCGTCATCGATATCGATGATCCTGCCCGCATCGGGCAGGCGCACCTCGACATCGGGCATGAGACCGACCTTCCAGGCCAGATCGCCATCGGGTGTTTTCCAGAACGATGTGCCCAGCGCCAGAGCCGACCCGCCGGTCAACCCAAACGTGGAGACCACCGTCCCCGTGCCATAGGTGCGTTCCCCCACCAGCTGCGCGCGGCCATTGTCCCGCAGCGATCCAGCGATCATCTCGGCGGCCGAGGCAGACGCTCGATTGACCAGCACCGCCAGCGGCACCGTGAGCGCGGGGCCATCGTTGCCGATCGTGTCGACTGCCGATTGGCGTCCATCTCGTTGCTCCTCGATATAGACGACCGAACCCTCCGGCATGAACTGGCTCGCCACCGTGATCGCTTCGGAAACCAGACCACCGGGATTGTTTCGCAGATCGAGCACGATCCCGGTCACGGTATCCATCGCCATGATCGTCTGGAGGGTCTCGCGCAATTGCTTGCCCGAACCGGAGGAAAACTCGTGCAATTGGACGATCGCCACCCCGCCGGGCAGCATCGCCCAGCTCACCGGATCGAGATCGATCCGCGCGCGCACCACGGTGATTTCCAGAAGCTGCGGTTCATCGTTCCGCTCGATCGAGAGCGTGACCGGCGTGCCCGCGTCACCACGCAAGTGCGCGGTGACCTCCGCATCGGTCATGCCAAGTGTGGGAATACCATCGATTTCGACGATGACATCCCCCGGGAGCAATCCAGCCTCTTCCGCAGGTGAATCCTTGAGCGGCGCGACGATGACCGGTTCGCCATCGGCATATTCGATGCTGATTCCCAATCCGACCAGCTCCCCGGAGAGCGAGGAACGAAATGCTTCCGCCTGATCCGGATCGAGAAACGTGGAATGGCCAGTATCGCCCAGACTGTCGACCATGCCACGCGCCGCGCCGTAGAGGAGGGTCTGATCATCGACGGCCTCTGGATCGACGAATTGCTCGTGGACGAGATCCCAGACATCCTGCAGCGTTTCGAAAGCGGGCTGATCGACGATCGAGCTCGATGCGCCGGTGCGGTACGGTCCGGTGACTTCGCCGGTCAGAACGCCCGCCAGAAAGACGCTGGCCAGCATGACGATCAAGCCCAGCCGCGCGATGGCACGCCGGGGACGGTCTCCGCGTTGCCCCCGGGGGGACTCAGGTGTGAACGAATCCATTGGTCCTCTGATCCAGAAACGGCGAGCGCCGGTCATCGACGATCGTGGCGATCCGATCGCGCTCGCATGAGTGTACGCTTGCAACGATCCGGTGGTTCCCGATCGGGAGCCAGACGAATGCGGAGTCGAAACCGATGCCACCGAAAAACCCTGACGATCTCGTTCGGATGATCTTTACGCTGAACGGAACCGACTACCCCATCGATGTACGGCGCGGCGCCATCGTCCACGAAGCGTTCCATATCGCCTTGCCGACGCGCTACACCGCTGGCCACCGATTGATCTTTCGCGGTCCGGACGGACGGGAAATCTATCCGGACAATTTCATCGGCGATCTGATCGATCATTTGTCGATCGACCGCATCGAAACCACGGCCGAACCGATTCCGGAAGTCGAAGGCGCCTGGCGCAATGTCGGGTTCGATCATCTCGCGATTGCGGTGGCCGATCGTCCGGGCGCTCGCGACTTTCTCCGCGATGTCGTCCAAATGAAGGTCATGCGGGACGATCCGCATCTGACCGTGCTGACAACCGGGCCGACCACCATCATGCTCTTCGACACCGGCGAAGGCGGACCGCTTTCGACCGGTGGCGCTTCCCAATGGCACCATCTGGGGTTCGTGGTGGACGATCTGGCCGCTGCCTATGCCCACCTCCAGAAGAACCGCGACCGCATCATCAGCGATTTCACCATGCTGGAACGGGACGAGCGCTGGAGTCTCTATTTCTTCTATCGCAATGGCGATGTCACCTTCATGTTCCAGTTTTCCGAGGTAAAAGCGGCCGACCGCGGTATCACCGATCCAGCGCGAGCCGACTTTGCGTCGTATCTGTTCGACTATGGAAAACGGCCCTACGGCGTGCAATGGGAGCTGGAGCTGGCGACCCTCGAAACGGAGTGAGCATTCGATGGCACCATCTGGAAACGCGTCCGAGCGAACTCTCATCACCCTGGTGGACGATCAGAGCGATCCGCCGGCGAACTATTCGCCAGCCGTACGGGTCGGCGCACAGGTGTTCGTCTCCGGGATGATCGCGATGAAGGACGGTGAGATCGTCGGGACGGATGATATCGTGGTCCAGACCCGCCAGGTTCTCGAGCATTTGGAAACCGCGCTGAAACGTGCCGGGGCGAGTCTGGGCGACGTCGTGCGCTATCGTATCTATTTGACCGACATGTCCGATCTGGCCGGGGTACGCTCGGTGCTGACGCCGGTGTTCGGGCAGATTCGCCCGGCGGGGACGCTGGTTGCGGTCAGCGCGCTCGTGCATCCCGATCTGAAGATCGAGATGGACGCGGATGCGATCGCCGGCAGCGCGCTCGGCACGCAGGATTGAAGTAGCCGAACCCACGGCATTGGAGCATCGAACCGGCATGAAGAAACAATGGGTGTCGTCCGGCGGTCCCTGGGAAGCAAAAGGCGGATATTCGCGAGCCATTCGGGTGAGCAACCATATCTATGTGTCGGGTTCGACCGCGGTGGCCGATGGCAAGGTCGTTGGAGCGGGTGATGTTGTCGCCCAAACGCACCAGACGATGAAGACCATCGAGGCCGCGCTGAACGAAGCGGGCTCGTCACTGGCCGATGTGGTGCGCTATCGCATCTATCTCACGAATATCGCCGACAGCGACAGGGTCATTCCGATCCTCGGAAGGTATTTCGGCGATATTCGACCGGCAGGCACGCTGGTGGCGGTCTCCGCTCTGATCGCGCCGGAATTGCTGATCGAGATCGAAGTGGATGCGATCGCTGGGGCAGGCTCCGCCAGCGAATTCTGAACGAACGCTGGCGATGACGGACCGGCGGGATCGAGCCGCCGGTCGGCCATTTCGCGGATCGAGGAATGTTACGCGGGAATGCGAGCGCCGAAACCGACCGGGGTGCGCCATTCGGCATAGGACGAATCGGTTCCGCGCAGAACGCCTTCAAGCACCCGTTCCAGCTCGCGAGTAACCGGTCCGATTGCGCCATTGCCGATCGGATACCGATCGACGGTGACGATCGGGGAGATCTCCGCGGCGGTGCCACAGAGAAATGCCTCGTCGGCCAGATAGAGCTCGGTGCGATCGACCATTCGCTCTTCGACCGGAAGACCGAGCACATCCCGAGCCAGGGTGATGACGGCCTCGCGAGTGATGCTTTCCAGAATGCCCGAGGCCAGATCGGGCGTTATCAGCTTGCCATCGCGCACGAGCATGACGCAGGCGCCTGGACCCTCGGAGACCTTGCCGAGATGGTTGAGAATGAGGGCGGTGTCATAACCATCGATTGCGGCTTCCTGCCGGGCGAGCTGGCCATTTCGGTAGTTGGAGAGATTCTTCACCCGGGGCGGCATGACATCCTCGGAAATCCGCCGCCACGAGCTGACCCTGGCATTCATGCCCTTGCCGGAGGCCAGATGCGACGGCATCGAACGAGTGATGATCTGGAGCGCCGTTCGCACCTGGAGGCTGTCATATCGGGTGTGATACGAGTCGGCGGTATAGGCCAGGGGCATGAAATACGTGTCCCGCATGGAATCGTTCTTGCGGGCCAACTCGACGGTGGCATCGATCAGCGTTTCGAGCGAGTAGTCGAGCGGCAGATGCACCAGCTTCATCGACCGTTGCAAGCGCTCCAGATGCTCGCGGAGCCGGAAGATGAAGAGCTCGCCCTGATCCGCATTCCAATAGCCACGAATCCCTTCGAACACCGCGCCAACGGTCGACCAGCCCATTTCCGAAACATGAATCGTGGCATCTTCCCACGGCGTCAACGCGCCATCGAGCCAGAGATACGAGGGGTTCGTCGAGGCCATTTGGAAACTACTCCTACCGCGTGGCGCCGTTGCCACGGCTACGATGCATTCCGGGCACATACAACCGGAACTCGAAGCGTACAGGCAAGAACGCCGGGATGGCCAAAAGCCATCCCGGCGTTTCGATAGCTGAGCTATCGGAAGCGGCGCGCTATTCAGCGGGTCGCGTATCCGTGGTTGCCCGCCGCAGCATGTTCACATAGATATTGCTGTCTGGCACCTTCTGGCCATATTGATTGACCAGGATATTCTGGACCCATGGCTTGTAGACGACCTGGTCGAGCCGGAAGACGAGCGGCATGTATCCGACATCTTCCTGGATGACCTTTTCGGCTTCGAGGTAGACCGCCAGGCGCTCTTCCGGGGTGGGAGCTTCCTTGCCCTTGACGACCAGATCGTCGAAGGTGTCGTTCGACCATGCCTGGCGATGACCGGACGATTTGCGGCTGAAGAACATGTCCCCATAGCCATTGTCCGGATCGGGATAGTCGTACCACCAGCGGATGAAGACCAACTGCCATTTGTTCTCGAAGAGCTGATCCGAGAAGTTCGACTGCGGAACCGGGTTGATCTTGACGTCCATCCCCAGATTCTGCTTGAGCTGGTCGACGATATCGTTGGCCATGATATCGGAGTTGTAGCGCTCTTCCTCGGCGCGCATCCACATGTTGATCTCGGGCCAGTTCTTGCCACCTTCGAACTCGGTTCCGACCAGCGAGGCCATCGCCAGCTCGGGATCGAAGTTCTGGATTCCCAGCAGCGAGGGATCGTCGAGGAAACCGAACACGCCCTGCGGCACCATGCAGTAGGCGGATGCCGCCAGACCGTTGGTGACCGTCACCAGGCGGTCACGATCGATGGCATGGCTGAGCGCCTTGCGCACCTCGATCTTGTCGAACGGCGGAATACCGTTCGACGGCAGCATCATCCAGATGCCCTGGTTGATGTAGGGATTGAGCAGCTCCGCTTTTTCCGGATCTTCCAGATAGCGGGCGTAGTCCGCGGCCGGCAGGAACGCCCAGTCGACCCGCTGGTCGCCTTTTCCTTCCTCGAACATGAGCACTTCGTTCGTGGCCGGATAGATCGGCGAGGTGATGCGGCTGATCGGGATGTTCTCGGCGTCCCAGTGATCCTCGTTGCGAACCATGACCCACTGCACGTCGGGCGTCCACGATTCCAGCTTGTACGGTCCGTTCGAGACCAGCGGGATATCGCCGCCGAGGGCCCATTTTTCGCCGTGCTTTTCGACTTCCCACTGGGGAGCCGGGAACGCGGCCTGATAGCCAACCTTCAGCGGGAACCCACCGCGCGGGCCTTCCATCGTGCATTCGAGCGTCCAGTCGTCGATTGCTTTGAGCCCGAGGTCCTCGGCCGAACCCTCGCCCAGGTTGTAGGCCTCGCCGCCCTTGATGTCGAACAGGAAGCTCGCATAGGGAGCGGCCGTGGCCGGATCGAGCTGGCGGGCGTAGGAATACACGAAATCGTGCGCCGTTACCGGCGTGCCATCGGTCCACCCCGTGTTGTTGGGACGAATATGGAACGTCCAAACCGAAGCGTCCTCGTTGGATTCCCAGGTCTCCGCCCAGTCCGGCGCCGGATTCAGATCCGCATCGTAGGTGAGCAAACCGGAAAACGCATACGTGTCCGCATTGCAATAAAGGTTCGCGTTGAAGTCGAAGGTCGTCGGGTTGGTGTTGTTTGGAGAGCGGTTGAAAAAGATCTGCTCGACCGTATCGGCACTTCCCGCGTCAGGAGTTGCCTGCGCCAATGCCGAACCGCCACGGGCAGCGACCGTCGCCATGGCGGCCGCGGCCCCGATGGCTTTCAGCGCCGCGCGGCGGCTCATTTTTCCGCTTTGCACGTCCGCGCGGATTTGCGCGAGTTGTGCATCGAGTCGAGATTGTTCGGTCATCCGGAATGTCCTCCTGAATCTGCCGTATCGTTTTCCGCCCGCTCCACTGCTGGCGGCTGAACAGAACGACCGCGCCCATCGTTTATCTGTTGGCACCGGGATTCTATCAAAAATCCCGATCGTGTCCACAGCATGCGTCCATTCCGTGCGCCGGCAACGAGCATGTGGTGAGCGTGCAGGTGCTCCGCGCGACGGTCAGGCGTAGTGACAGGCAACGAAATGATTCACCTCCTTTTCCTCGAGGATCGGTTCATCGACAGCGCAATTGGGTTGCGCGATCGGGCAGCGTGGATGGAAGCGGCACCCGGTGGGCGGATTGGCCGGGCTTGGCACATCTCCCTGCAGAATAATGCGGTCGCGGGAGCGCCCGGGCGCCGCGACGGGGATGGCGGAGATCAATGCCTTGGTATACGGGTGCTTCGGATTCTCGGTGATGGTGCGCGCATCGGCCAGCTCGACCATCTTGCCGAGATACATGACGCCGATCCGGTCAGCAATATGCGCGACCACCGCCAGATTGTGGGCGATGAAAAGATAGGTGAGGTGGTATTGCTCCTGAAGCTGTTTCATCAGGTTGAGCACCTGCGCCTGGATCGAAACATCAAGCGCAGACACCGGTTCGTCGCAGACGATCAGCTCGGGACTCATGGCCAGCGCCCGGGCGATGCCGATGCGCTGGCGTTGACCGCCGGAGAACTCGTGCGGATAGCGATTGGCAAAATAGGAATTGAGACCGACTTCTTTCAGAAGCTCGCGCACCCGTTCCTCGCGGTCCTTTTTGCTCCCCCATTTCCCGACGGTCAACGGTTCGGAAATCACCGATGAAACGGTCATGCGGGGATCGAGCGAAGCCGAGGGATCCTGAAAGATCATCTGCAGATACCGGCGATAGGGCCGCATCTGCCGGGGACCGAGTTTGCTGATGTCCGCGCCCTTGAAAAGGATCGAACCGGCAGTCGGTTCATAGAGACGGACCACTGTCTGACCGAGTGTGGTCTTGCCACAACCCGATTCGCCCACCAGCCCCAGGGTCTCCCCCTTGCGCAGGGAGAACGAGATATCATCGACCGCGTGGATCACCAGCGGGCGCCCGCGCATGACACCGCCGCCGATCGTGAAGTGCTTCTGGACACCCCTGAGCTCGAGGATGGTCTCGCCATCGGCAGTGGGCGTTACGGACCGCGCTGCTGTGCCGACCTGTTGTCCGACGGTCATGACGGGGTCACTTCCGCGAGCGGCCGGGCAGTCTCGTTCGAGGGACCCGGGAACCAGCAAGCTGCTTTTCGATGCTTTCCGACCACCGAGAGCGGAGGCGGTTCAGCGCATTTCGGCTGGCGACGCGAGCATCGCGGCGCAAACCGGCACCCCGCCGGGGGATGCAACAGATCGGGCGGCAACCCGCCGATCGGCACCAGCTTTTCCTTGACGTTATCCCCGAGCACGGGAATCGACGACAGCAGACCGACGGTATATGGATGCTGCGGATTCGAGAACAAGTCGTTCGCGCTCGCCTCTTCGACCACCTTGCCGGCATACATCACGACGACCCGCTGGCAGACCTCGGCCACCACACCGAGATCGTGCGTGATCAGCACGATGGCCGTTCCGAAGTCCTTGTTCAGCCCGACCATGAGATCGAGAATCTGCGCCTGGATGGTGACATCGAGCGCCGTCGTCGGCTCATCCGCGATCAACACCTTGGGGTTGCAAGCCAGCGCCATGGCGATCATGACCCGCTGGCGCATACCACCGGAAAACTGGTGCGGATAGGCATGAAACCGGTCTTCGGCGCCCGGAATGCCGACGCGCCTGAGCAGATCGATGGCGCGTTCCTCGGCTTCCCGTTTGTTCAGACCGAGATGTAGCATCAAGGGTTCGCATAGTTGGTTGCCAACCGTGTAAACGGGATTGAGCGAGGTCATCGGATCCTGGAAGATCATGGCGATGTCGTTGCCGCGCACCTTGCGCAATGCCGCATCGTCCAGCTTCACCAGGTCGCGTTCGGTATTGCCGACGCGCAAGAGGATCTGGCCGCCGACGATTCTGCCCGGCGGACTGGGAATGAGCCGCATGATGCTGAGCGAGGTCACGCTCTTGCCGCACCCGGATTCGCCCACGATTCCGACGGTTTCGCCGGCTCCGACACTGAAGCTCACATCGTCGACCGCGGAAACGACGCCATTTCTGGTGAAAAAGTACGTTTGCAGATTCCGCACTTCGAGGACGGGCGCACTGCCGTTTTCCATCCGCGAAGCGGTCTTGCTGTCGGTCGAGGCGGTTGCCATAGTCCTTCTATCTCGATTCGTTGTGGATTGGTGTCCGAGTCACGCCAGCCCCGATCAGTCGTTGCCTTTCGGATCGAGCGCGTCGCGCAATCCGTCTCCGAGAAATGTGAACCCGAGCATCACCAGGCCAATGGCAATCACGGGAAAGATGAGCATATGCGGTGTGCTGATGATGTCGGCCGGGGTGCTGGCGGCGCCGACCATTTGGCCCCAGCTCGCTTGCGGCGGCTGAATACCGACCCCGACGAAGCTCAACGCGGCTTCGATGAAGATCGCGGTCGGAATACCGAATGTGGCGGCAACGATGATCGGCGTCAGGCTGTTGGGCAACAGATGGCGCAAGATGATGTATCCGCCATTGGCGCCAGCCACCCGGGAGGCTTTGACGTATTCCTGCTCGCGTAAGGTGAGGAATTGCGCGCGGATCAAACGCGCCTCGGTCGTCCAGCCGATCAAGCCGATACCCAGGATGATGTTGAAGAGACTCGGCCCGCGGGCATTGACGAACAGCATCACCAGGAGCACCTGGGGAATGGTGTAGATGACGTCCACGATGCGCATGAGCACGGTATCGGTCAAACCGCCATAGAACCCGGCGATCGAGCCGAACGGAAGCGCAATCAGCAGGATGACCGCATACGAGGCCAACCCGACCGTGAGGGACACCCGCGAGCCCCACATCAGGCGGCTGAAGATATCGCGGCCGTTTTTGTCGAGTCCCATCGGCCACGCCCAGCTCGGTCCCATGCGCGCCAGCCGGACATCGACCACTTCGCTCTGCCCATAGGGCGCCAGCAGCGGCGCGAAAATGGCCATCAACACGAAGAGGGTGACGATGATCAACCCGATGAGCGCGAGTCGGTTGCGCACCAGCCGCCGGAAGGCATCGGCCCACAGGTTCGAGTGTGGGCGGGTCCATTCTTCACCGGTCGCACCCAACTGCTCCAGCACATTGGAATCGGCATCGGTGAACGGCGGGTTGATCGTCTGGCCGGCGCCGATGATAGCGGGATTCGCGGTATCGAGATGATCGGCGGAAGGGGCCATCGTTGCTCCGAATTGGCGGTGCTAATACCGGATACGCGGGTCGATGAACGCGTTGACGATATCGACGAGGATGTTCATCAGCGCGAGAAAGATCCCGTAAATCAGGACGACCGCCATGATCATCGGCTGGTCCTTGGTGAGCATGCTCTGGACGTAGAACTTGCCCATGCCAGGAATATTGAACACCTGCTCGACGAAAAAGGTACCCGTGCCGATGGCCGCGAAAATCGGGCCGATGATGGTGACGACTGGGATCAGCGCATTTTTGAGCACGTGCTTGACGATGACCTTGCGTTCGGCCAGTCCCTTGGCCCGGGCCGTTCGCACATAATCCGAACGAATCACCTCCACCATACAACCGCGCGTATACCGGGCGATCGAGGCAAGCGGCGCCGCTGCCAGCGCGATGGTCGGGAGGATCCAGTCCTGGGGGCGCGACCAGCCGGAGATCGAGAAGCCCAGATCGAGCCCATGATGCGGTAACCAGACCGCGAACACGAGCAAGAGCAGGAAGCCCATCACGAAATTGGGCATGCTGTAAAAGAGAATGGCCGTGGTCATCGACGCATAGTCGATCGGGCCATTCTGATTGACCGCGGCCAGGGTGCCCAACGTTATCCCGACGACCACCGCCAGCATCAGGGCCATGAAACCGAGCTGCAGCGAAACCGGAAAGGTTCGCTTGATGATGCTGGAGACTTCCTGGCCGCGCCAGACATAGGAAACGCCGAAATCGCCCCGGACCGAGTTGCTGATATACCGCCCGAACTGCACGATCTTGGGATCGTCCAGTCCATATTTCGCTTCGATGCGGGCGCGCGCTTCGGGCGTGATGCGGTCCATGTTCCCAAGTGCAAAGGGGCTTCCGGGGGTGAGCTGCATGATCACGAATGTCACCGCGGCCATGAGCAGGACCGTGGGGATCAACAACGCCACGCGAAAGAGGATGTATCGAAGCATGAGCTTTGGCTACCCGGTCCCTGAATCTCCGCCGCCGCCGTGGCGGCAGTCTCGCACGAGCTCCACCGCTGAACCCGCTTCCAGATGTCTCAGAATGGCCGCGAGTGTAGCACCCTGCAAATTGCATCGCAACTGAGCGGATACCCGGAAATCCCGGCGCAATACCCGGACCGGGCGCGCGCGAAACACTCGAAACGACTCCGGAGCGCCCGCACGAAGGATCTGTTTCCGGGCAATGGCGCGGCGGTCCGGCGACCCGATCCAGCGGTGCGAACGCCAGGCCGCATCACGACAGCCCGGCGTTCTCGCGGAGCCCATCATCCGATTTCAGCGCAAAAGTCCGGTTCCCGCACAGTGTGCCTGCACGCGGATCAAAGGATGAAATTGCTCAAATCGTCGTCCCCGGCGATTTCTCCGACGCGTTCGGTCACGAACGAATCCTCGACCACGACGTGTTCACCGGGCCGGTCGCTGGCCGAAAACGAAATATCTTCCAACACCTTTTCGAAGATCGTTTGCAACCGCCGCGCGCCGATATCCTCGGTGCGGTTGTTGACCAGCGAGGCCAGCCGGGCCATCTCCCGCAGCGAGCCGTCGGTGAATTCGAGCTCCACGCCTTCCGTGGCCAGCAGCGCTTCATATTGCCGGGTCAACGCATTGCGCGGTTCGGTGAGGATGCGATAGAGATCGTCCTCGTCGAGACTGCTCAGCTCGACCCGGATCGGGAATCGCCCCTGCAATTCCGGAATGAGATCGGAGGGCCGCGAGTCGTGGAACGACCCGGCCGCGATGAAGAGAACGTGGTCGGTCTTGACGGGGCCGTAGCGGGTCATGACGACCGAGCCTTCGACGATCGGCAGCAGATCGCGCTGCACCCCTTCGCCAGACACATCCCCGCCATAGTCGTTCCCGGACGAAATCGTCTTGTCGATCTCATCGAGGAAGATGACTCCCGACTCCTCTACCCGCAGGATCGCATCATCGATCACCGAACCGGCGTCGACCATTCGATAGGCTTCCTGCTGGGTCAGAATCCGCTCGGCTTCCCGGACCGACACCTTCCGGCGGGTTGGACGGCGCGGCATGAGACTATCGAGAAATTCCCGAAATGTCCCCTGCATATCGTCACCGAACTCATCGGCGAATTCGCCCGGGTCGAATTCGCCGAAATCGTCATAGTCGATATCGATCTCGACGGTTTCCTCGTCGAGCGCGTGCTCCTGAAGCAAGCGCAATATCCGTTTGCGTTCGCGCTGCAATCGCCGCTGCTCGACCAGACTCTGGCGCTCGTCCGAATCGCCATTCGTGGCCTCGCCCGCTTCATGCCGACGGCTGCTTTCCCGCGGTTTGCGGCGCAGGGTCTGTTCGGTGACCAGATCGACCAGGCGCTCTTCCGCTCGCTGGCTGGCCTGTTCTTTCACCTCGTCCATACGCTTGTTATGCAAATTGCTGATCGAAACCTCGACCAAATCCCGCACGATCGATTCGACATCGCGGCCGACATAACCGACTTCGGTGAATTTGGTCGCCTCGACCTTCAGGAAAGGCGCATCGACCATCTTGGCGACCCGCCGGGCAATCTCGGTTTTGCCGACTCCGGTCGGTCCGATCATCAGAATATTGCGCGGGTGGATTTCCCCGCGCAGCTCTTCGGGCAGGAGCCGCCGGCGGTAGCGATTGCGCAGCGCAACGGCCACGGCCCGTTTGGCTTCGTCCTGGCCGATGATGTGCAGATCGAGTTCGCGGACGATCTGGGCCGGAGTCAGATTCTCGACGAGGATCTCATCGTGGTTTTCGCCACCCGTTCGCTGCGGAACATTGGCGCGATCGGCCTGGCGAGCGGCTTCAGCCATTGGCGTCCCCTGCTTTCCGGCGCGTTCGCGATTTCGGCTTCGCGTCCGCGTTCACCGGTTCGGTTTCGGCGGTTTCTTCCGTCGCCTCGTCCGGCGGCTGGCTCACCGACTCGATCGATACATGATGGTTGGTATAGATGCAGATTTCGGCCGTGATGTCCATGGCTGCTTTGACCAGCTCGACCGCATCCAGCTCGGAATGGAGCAGGAGCGCCTTGGCTGCCGCGGTCGCATAGGGCGCCCCCGAACCGATGGCGACGATGCCGTCGTCCGGTTCGATCACATCGCCCTCGCCGGAAATAACCAGAATCGACTCGGCGTCCGCGACGATCAATTGAGCTTCCAGGCGCCGCAGATACCGATCGGTGCGCCATTCCTTGGCAAGCTCGACCGAGGCCCGGCGAACGTTGCCGTCACTGGATTTGAGCTGGCTTTCGAATTTTCCGAAGAGGGTAAGGGCGTCGGCCACGGCGCCGGCGAAACCGGCGACGATGCGGCCATCATCCATCAACCGGATCTTGCGCGCGCCGTGTTTGAGCACGACATCGCCAAGGGTCACCTGTCCGTCACCGGCCATGGCAACCGTCCCGCCCCGTTTCACACCCAGAATGGTCGTGGCGTGCGGGCGGACTCCCCAGGGGGAGATGCGCTCTTGTGTCAAAGATCAACTTCTTTCGATAGGTTTCGCTTATCGGGCGAGCCGCCCAAAGACCGGGCGGCTCGTATCGTCAAGTCTACGTGAGGGCGCGGAGTGCGTCACCCCGGCGCTATCCGGTTGCCGGCAGCTCCGCGCCCATGTGTCCGCAGGCCGGGCATTTGAGCTGCCCCTGTCTCCCAACCTGCTCCATGTGCGAACCGCACCGGGGGCATTTGGTTTCGACCGGTTTGTTCCAGGTCACGAAATCGCAATCGGGATAGCGGCTGCAGCCATAGAAGGTGCGGCCCTTCTTCGAGCGGCGCTCGACGACCTCGCCCTCGTTGCAGGTCGGGCATTTCATGCCGATCCTGGTCAGGAGCGGTTTGGAATTACGGCATTCGGGGAAGCCGCTGCAGGCCATGAACTTGCCGAATTTGCCCATCTTGATGACCATCGGGCGTCCGCATTGCTCGCAGTCCTCCCCGGCCGGTTCGTCTTTCAGGCGAACGCGCTGGATGGTCTGCTCCGCCTCGGTGAGCGTGGTCTTGAACGGGTCGTAGAAGCTGCGCAAGGTCGGCACCCAGGCCCGGTCACCTGACGCGATATCGTCCAGCTCGTTTTCCATCTGCGAGGTGAACCCAATATCGAAGACATTCGGAAAATGCTCGGCCAACAGATCGCTCACAACCGTACCGAGCTCGGTCGGAATCAGCTTTTTCTGTTCGGTGGTGATGTAGCTACGCGCCTGCAAGGTCGCCAGGGTGGGCGCATAGGTGCTGGGGCGGCCGATCCCTTCTTCTTCCAGCGCCTTGATCAGCGTCGCCTCGCTATAGCGCGGGGGTGGCTGGGTGAAATGCTGTTCGGGAAAGAGCTCGACCAGATCGAGCATTTCGCCCTCGGTCACTCGCGGCAGCGCGCCCTTGTCCAGCTCGTCCACATCGCCATCGTCCCGGCCGGCCGTGTAGACCTTCATATAGCCAGGGAATTTCACGACCGAACCGGTTGCGCGCAGCATATAGGGCGGTTTGGCAAGTTGCTCCGGTTGCCCGGCCGCAATGTCGATCGTGGTTCCATCGAGAATCGCCGGGGCCATCTGGCTGGCGATGAACCGTTCCCAGATCAGCTTGTAGACCTTGAACTGCTGCGGAGTCAGCGACGCCTTGACCGATGCCGGATCGCGGTTCGGTTGCGTGGGACGGATGGCCTCGTGCGCTTCCTGAGCGCCCTTGGACCGGGTCTTGTAGACCGGCGCGGTCGCGGGCGCGAACTCCGGTCCATATTTGCCGCTGATGACCGCGCGAGCGGCCTGCTGGGCCTGAGCCGACACGTTGAGCGAGTCGGTTCGCATATAGGTGATGAGTCCCTCGATCCCCTCCTTGCCGAGATCGATGCCCTCGTACAGCTCCTGCGCGATCTGCATCGTGCGCCGGACCGGGTACCCCAGCTTGCGCGAGGCTTCCTGCTGCAGGGTGCTGGTCGTGAAGGGCGCTTGCGGCCGTCGTTGCGTTTCCCGCGTTTTGACGCCGGCGACGCGGAAGACACCCGCCCGGAGATCATCGACGATCTTATGCGCCTGATCGCCAGTCGAAAGTTCCGCGTTCTTGCCATCGACCTTGTTGACCGCCGCCCGGAAGACGACCGGTTTGGCCGGTTCCTGCTGTTTCAGATCGGCTTCGACCGACCAGTATTCGACCGGTACAAACGCTTCGATCTGACGTTCCCGGTCGACCACGATCCGGAGTGCCGCCGATTGCACCCGACCAGCCGATAGTCCGCGTTTGACCTTCTTCCAGAGCAATGGACTGACGCTATACCCCACCAGGCGATCCAGCACGCGCCGGGCCTGCTGCGCATCGACCAGCGCCATGTCGATCTCGCGCGGATGCTGCATCGCTTCCTGAACCGCTTCCGGGGTGATCTCATGGAAGACGACCCGGGAGACCGGTTTGTCGCCGGGCTCGGTTGCCTGCACGAGATGCCAGGCAATGGCTTCGCCCTCGCGGTCGGGGTCGGTCGCCAGGATGAGCTCCTTGGCTCCCTGAACGCTGCTCTTCAGTTCCTTGATCGTTTTGATCTTTTCCCGCGGGACCAGATATTTCGGTGTGAAATCGTCGTCGACATCGACACCGAGCGTGCTCTTGGGGAGATCGCGCACGTGGCCCATGGACGATTTGACCGTGTAGCCGCTGCCGAGGTAGCGCCCGATCGCCTTTGCCTTGGTCGGCGATTCGACGATGACCAGCTTGCCCTTCGGTCGCACGGCCGGGGCGGCGGTCTTCTTTTTTGCCGGCGCTTTCTTGGCCGGGGTTTTGGTAGTCGTGTCAGTCATATGTCCGATTCGATTCGATTGCAGACTCATTCAGTCCGACGATTGCGGTCATCGGTGTCAAGTCATACCCATGTTGCTCGACCTGCGTATCTAAGGTAGCAGCCAGAGCGCGTCCGTTGTCAAGTGGAACGACCGGCCCGCGATCGTGGCCGCACAGAAGTCGCCATATAATGCTGCGCTCCCGCATTGACGACAAGGCCTTTCAATTCCAGCATCATCAACAATGCCGAAGCGGCGGCAATCGTAATACCCGCACAATAACTGAGCTCGTCGATATGCTGGGGTTCGGAGGTGATCAGCGCATAGAGCGATCGTTCCTCCTCGGACATGGGGAAGGTCACCTGCTCCGCGTCGGGAGTGGCCGCCGGCGTCAACTTCAGGTCGTCCAGCAATTCCGACGCGGCCGTCAATGGGATCGCGCCCTGCCGCAGCAGCCGGTTCGTCCCTTCGCTGGCCCCGGAGAGGATACTGCCCGGCACGGCGTAGACATCGCGTCCCTGATCGGCCGCGAACCCGACGGTAATCAGGGCGCCGCTGCGCGCCGGCGCTTCGATGACGACCGTAGCCAGTGAGAGCCCGGAGATGATGCGGTTGCGGGCGGGAAAATTGGGCGCGTCCGGTTTGGAGCCGGGTGGATAATCGGACAGCAGCGCGCCGTTTTCCACGATCCGCTCGGCCAGTTGCCGGTGTTCCGGGGGATAGATGATATCGACCCCGCTCGCCAGCACCGCGACTGTGCGCCCGCCGGTGTCGAGCGCGGCGCGATGGGCGAAGCCGTCGATGCCTTTGGCCAATCCGGAGACGATGGTCACCCCCGCGCTCGCCAGCTCGGAACCGATGCGTGTGGTCGCTTCCCGTCCATAGGAGGTTGCCCGGCGCGTTCCGACGATGGCAACGGCCGGTTCGTCCTGCCGGGGAAGTGTTCCCCGCAGATAGAGGACCGGCGGAGGACCGGGAATCTCGCGCAGAAGTCGAGGATAGGCGTCGTCCAGCACGGTCACGGCCTCGGCGCCCGCCCGGTCGATCCGCTGCATGACATCGCCGGGGGAAACGCGTTCGCGCGCCGCCAGCACCGCGCGGCAGGCGCGTTCGTCCAGCACCGAGCGCAGTTCGCGCTCGCCGGCCGTCCATGCCGCATCGAGCGAACCGAAATGGTCGCGCAAGCGCCCGAGCCGGACGGGCCCGATATGGGACACCTGCGACAAGGCAACCAGCGCCTGCCGCTCTTCGAGGGTCGAGGTGGTTTCGCTCTGCGTCATAGATCAACCGGTCCCGGATGGTTCGCGCGGCACTATACCCAATGCCTGGCATGGCGGCCATACGCCCAAAACGAACGGCGGTACGTTTGGAAGCGAACGATCTGCTATGATGCGCGCAACGGTCGATCGCATGTTTCGATGGTCCACCGCTTCGCATCGCTATAATGACCGGTGCGAAACGCGACGTTCCGGAGCCCGCAACGGACGAGCAGGACCTGGCAACCCTGAACGAATGCGCCGGCATCGTAACCCGAACGATACCGGAGTGGACCGACGAACCGTCTGGCGTTCATTCGACACCATCCCGCATCATGGGTTCGGGGGCCCGGAACGTTCATGAAATCGCTCACACTCGGGCGAATCCACGGAATCGAAATCAAGCTCCATCCGAGCTTTTTGCTGATCGCCCTCTGGGTGGCCTACCAGTGGGGCGTTCGCCAGGATTCCGGAATCGGCGGAACGATCTACGGGTTCGTTCTGGTGCTCGCGGTTTTTTGCCTGGTTCTGCTGCACGAGCTGGGCCACAGCATGATGGCGCATGAATACGGTCTGCGGGTGCGTGACATCACGCTGGTGCCATTCGGCGGTATTGCCCGGATCGAGCAGATGCCTTCGCGGCCACGCGCGGAAGCGATGATCTCGCTGGCCGGTCCCCTGGTCAATCTGGCCATCTCGGCATTGCTCTTTCCATTGCTGCTGATTGCCGGGCTGGCGACCGGCGATCGTTCGGTGCAGGATTTCGCCCGGTTCGGTCTGGCCGATATTTCGCTCACCGGGTTCCTCTTCTATCTCTTTCTCGCCAGTCTGGCGCTGGCGATCTTCAATCTGCTTCCGGCCTTCCCGATGGATGGCGGGCGCATTCTCCGAGCCGCGGTCACACCGTTCGTCGGGCGGCAGACTGCCACGACGGTGGCGGTGTCGATCGGAGTCACGCTGGGTGTGCTGATCGGCATCCTGGGTTTGCTCTCCGGCGAATATTTGATCGTGCTGGTGATGCTTTTCGTGATCGTCGCCGCCGTTGCGGAGGGTCGTTCGGTTCGCCTGGAAGAATCGATGCGGCGGTTGCGGGTCGGGCAGTTCGCGGTCTGGGATCGCGGCGGAGTGTCACCCGACGATCCGATCGCCGTCGCGCTGCGCCAGGGCGCCCGCGATCTGGCGGTCACCGCGGACGGCAAGCTGGTCGGAATGGTTTGGCGGGATCAGCTCGTGGATGCGATGAGCCACGGCGGTTTGCAACGGAAGATCTCCGACATCATGGACCGCCGGTTCGTTTCGATCAGCAGTGATATCTCGGTACACGACGCGCAACGGATCATGGGCGATTCGAACCAGTGGTCGATGCCCGTGGCCGATAGCGGAGTCTACCGGGGGTTGTTCACCGCGGAGCGTCTCGTGCACGTTCAGCGACATCTGGCATCGAAAACCCCGGAACGGCGGCACTTCGCGCAGCTTTCCGGGATGGTCAGCCAAACACTCCGGGGTTGGGTGCGCTAAACTCGTAGAAGCTGCTTCATTTTCGGCAGCGGTCGATCGGCCGGTTGACCGATCCCTCGATTCGCCGTACGATCTTCGTGCCCCAATTGGACCCGCGGCGACAGGATTTCGAAATATGAAAGTTTCCACCAGAGGTGAATACGGCGTACGCGCAATGGTCGCACTCGCGAAGCATTACGGCGGGGGACCCGCATCGATTTCGACGCTTTCGGTGGAATCCGCGGTGCCCTATTCATATCTGGAGCAGTTGA
This sequence comes from Thermomicrobia bacterium, assembly GCA_044464585.1. Classification (GTDB taxonomy): domain Bacteria; phylum Chloroflexota; class Chloroflexia; order Thermomicrobiales; family UBA6265; genus JAMLHN01. The sequence goes on along the minus strand of JBIQLF010000001.1, from coordinate 89,408 downwards.
TCTCACCACTCAAGAAATCCGGACTCGTGGTCAGCCGCCGGGGCGCCGCGGGGGGATATCTCCTGTCTCGCGCCCCCGAACACATCGGCGTCGGAGAAATCTACCGTGCGATGGAAGGACCGATCGCGCCGATGGATTGCGTCTCCGAAGATCTCACCGAGCAGACGTGCCCGCTGATCCCGAATTGCGAGACTCGTCCGGTCTGGATCGAAGTGCGCAACTCGATTGCGTCGACGCTCGATTCGATGACCCTCGCCGATTTGATCCGCCAGGGTGGAGCAGGCAGCTCACCCGCTCCGGATCTCACCAGCGTCGCGGGCTGACCCCGTTTCCTGATCCCGACACACGACCGATGATTCGCCAAATCGAAACCGATTCGATCTATCTCGACCATGCCGCCACGACCCCAGTCGATCCGGACGTTCTACGGGCGATGGGACCGTGGTTTACCGCCTATTTCGGGAATCCCTCCAGCATCTATCAGCTCGGGCAGCAAAGCCGCGCCGGACTGGATGGCGCACGCGCCCAGTGCGCAGCGGTTCTCGGATGCCATCCCACCGAGATCGTCTTCACCAGCGGCGCCACCGAGAGCAACAATCTGGCATTGGCCGGTTCGGTTTGGTCCTGGCGAGAACGCAACCCTGAAAAGGCCGCGCCACACATCATCACGACCGCGGTTGAACATCACGCCGTGCTGCACAAGGCCGAATGGCTCGGATCGATCGGCTTTGGTTTGACGGTGGTCCCGGTGTCATCCACGGGCGTCGTCGATCCGGCCGAGATCGAGCGGGCTATCCGGCCAGAGACGGCGCTGATCTCGGTGATGTATGCCAACAACGAAACCGGAACGATCCAACCCATCACGGAAATCGGCGAGATCGCCCGGCAGCACGGCATCCCATTTCATACGGATGCCGTCCAGGCAGCGGGTCTGCTGCCCTTGCGCGTCGACGATCTCGGAGTCGATCTGCTCTCGCTCAGCGCGCACAAATTCTATGGTCCCAAGGGAGTCGGGTTGCTCTATGTGCGCCGGGGCACGCAACTGAGCTGGCAGCAGCTCGGGGGCGGCCAGGAAAGTGGTCGCCGCGGCGGCACCGAAAATGTTCCGCTGATCGTGGGGATGGGCGCCGCGCTGGCGCTGGCCGAGCGCGACCGGGAGATATATGCGCGCGATTGCCGGGCATTGCGGGATCTGCTGCTCGCCGAGATCGATGAGCAGATCGAGGGCGTTGCGTTGAACGGACCGGAGCTCGATGACCAGCGCCTGGCCAATAACCTCAATATCACGATCGATGGTGTCCAGGGCGAAACGGTGTTGCTCAATCTCGATATTGCGGGAATCGCGGCGTCGGCCGGTTCCGCCTGCACGACCGGCAATTCGGAACCGAGCCATGTCCTCAAGGCGATGGGGCTCTCAGACGAACGGTGCCGCACCAGCGTCCGCCTGACCGTCGGCCGTTGCAACGACGACGATCAGATCGCCGACGCGGCCGACAGCCTTGCCGAGGCGGTGTTACGCATTCGCCAGCTCGCCTGAGCCCTCGGTGGCCGTCAGCACCGACGAACCGACCAACTCCAATGCCGGTCCGGTCCGATCGGCTTCTTCGATCTTGGCGTGCAGCACATCTCCCAGCGCGACCCCATCGGCCGTTCCCAACGGCGGCAGTTCATCCAGCGACGCCAGACCGAAGTGCTGCAAGAACGCTGGCGTCGTGACATATTGATACGGTTGTCCCGGCGTTTCGGCGCGCCCCCCGGTTTCGATCAGCCCGCGCGAAAGCAATGTCGCGATCACCCCGGTCGAATCGACTCCGCGCACGGCCTCGATGGTGCCGCGGGTCACCGGCTGGCGGTAGGCGACGATTGCGACCGTCTCCAGCGCGGCGCTGGAGAGTCGCGCTTCCCGGTCCAGCCCCAGGAACCGGCGAATCTGCGAAGCGAAACGCGGGGCGGTGGCGAGCTGCACCTGGTCCCGATGGCGCTGCACGACCCAGCCGCGATCCTCGATCGTCATGAGCCGTTCGACCGCCGCTTCGATCTCGCTCGCCCGGGCGTTCGCCACTTCGGCCAGATCGCCGATCGAAACCGGTCCGGACGCCACCAGCAAGAGTGCCTCGATCAGCGCTGGAAGCTCCGTTTCGAGTTCGCGCTCGTCGCGCATCTGCAGCTCGATTACCTGTTCGGTACCGGTCATCGTTCCTGATTCCACTCCTAGAGATTCGTGCTAGAACTCTTCGATATCCTCGAAGAGCGGCGCTGGTCCGTCTCCGAGACGGTGAATCGTAATCGGTCCGAACGGCTCCGTCTGCTCTGCCTCGGCGGCGCCACGTCGAATCATGACGAGGAGACCAAGGAAAAGCGCGCGCCGCTCGGAAGCATCACCGCACGTCTGCGCCGCAATACGATCGAACGAGTCCATTCCGCGCCCCAGGGCATCGCTGAGCCGCCCGATCATTTCCCGCAGACTCGTGACCGGTTTGATCAGCACGGCCTGGCGCACCGGTTCGACCACGATCAGCTTGCGTTGCAAGGCACGCGCCAGCCACGATGCCTCATGGCGGCCGAGCGGCATTTCCCGGGGTTTGTCCGGCAACTCGATGGCGTCGGCACTGGGCGAAAAGGCCACCAGACCGAGCTTGTCGAGCTGGGCGAATTGCTGGGCCGCTTCCTTGATGGCCTTGTATTCCAGGAGCTGTACGACCAGGCCATCCTCGTCTTCGGGTTCGACCGGAGCCGGCGGCCGGGGGATGAGCGAACGCGCTTTGATCGCGACCAGGCGACTTCCGACCGCGGTGAATTCGGCCACGGTCTCGGGAGCCGAACCATCGAGCTCGCGGGCCGCTTCGAGAAATTGGCCGCTGACCAGCGCCAGCGAGATCTCGGTGATCGGAAGCTGTTGCTTCTCGATCAGGCGCAGCAGCACATCGAGCGGTCCTTCGAATGTGGGCAGGTGAAGCTGCCAGGTGAAGGCCGTGTTATGGTCGAAAGTTATGGCGCTCATGAACGGGTGCCGGTCTTCCGCGGGCTACGATGCGAAGTCGGCGGCTTGCAGCCGCGCGAGATCGGGATCGCCCAAATCGGTTGCGTCCTCGTGGTGGCGGATCAGCCAGCACGTCCGGTCGCTGCAGCCGAGCTCCCGGGCGATTTCAGCGCCAAGCTCCGGATGCAGGACGGTCAGCGCCAACCCATCGAATCGACCGTTCGGGTAGCTGGCGGCGACCCGCCCGAGGGTTCCGGGTGAAATGCGCTTGAGCAGCACCTTTCCCACCCGATCCAGAAGGGTAACCTGGCGCACGCCATCCGACTTGCCGATATCGTGCAGCAGCCCCGCCACGATCAGATCTGGGTCCGTCGCGCCATGGGCGCGCAGATGCCCGGCAACGCGGCAGAGATGCTGCTGATCGAATGTTGGCAGCTGCAAAAAACGCTGGTGCTGCGCCGGAGTCAGATACGAAAGGACTGATCGGTCGAGATGCGCTCCGGCTCGACCGGGACGAAGCCCTCGCAACCCCTGCACGACCCGCTTGTGCGCATAGGCAATCGTCGATCGGTCGCTCATGACGGTCTCCATGGTCACAGGAGCGTCCGCAACAGCAGATTGCGCACGGGATCGATCATTTCGCCGGTGAGCGACGCCCCGATCCGCCCACCCAGGAAGAAGATGAGAAACAGGATCAGAAAGCCGTAGCGCTCCAGTGGGGCGAGCACTGGCGTCCAGAATCTAGGCAGAATTCCGACCATGATCTTGTAGCCGTCGAGCGGCGGCAGGGGAATCGCATTGAACGCCGCCAGCAGCACATTGACGAGAAAAAACCAGCGGATGACGAAATAGACATCGCCGGATTGCGCGCTCGTGCCGTTCATCGACCGCAGAATGGCCGCGGCCACCGCGGCGAGAAAGACATTGGTCAATGGCCCGGCCAGCGCCACCAGCGCCATACCGCGATGCCGTTGTTCGGGAGGAAGGACCCGTAGCTGACTGGGGTTGACCGGCACGGGCTTGCCCCAACCGATGAAGTTGTACCCGAGCGCAATGAGCACCATACCCATGAAGCCGAATGGCTCGAAATGGGAGATCGGATCCAGGGTTACGCGTCCCAACCGCTGCGCGGTGGTATCGCCGAGCTTGAGCGCCACGAACGCATGCATGAACTCGTGGAGGGTGATGGCCACCACGAAACAAGCGAGCACGGTGATGATCTGCTTGGGCGGCGGCAATGCGCGACCACCCATGAGCTGGCCCGCGAGGAGCAGCAGCATGATGACGTAAATCCCGGAATTTGGACTTCCGCGACTTACGAAATGGAGCTTATGCCGGTCGGGGTCGCGCAGCACCGCCTATGCGCCGGATCCTGGGTAGAGATGACAGGCGACAAAATGCCCCTCACCCTGGTCGGCCAGAATCGGGTCGATCTGCTTGCAGACGTCCATGACATAGGGACAGCGCGTATGGAAATGGCACCCGCTCGGCGGATTGATCGGACTGGGCACATCGCCAGTCAGAATGATCCGCTCGCGTTTCCTCTCGATCACCGGATCGGGAATAGGCACCGCCGAAAGCAGCGCTTTCGTGTACGGGTGCAACGGATCGTCGTAGAGTGAATTACGGTCGGCCAGCTCGACGATCTTGCCGAGGTACATCACGGCTACCCGGTCGGAAATGTGCCGGACGACCGAGAGGTCGTGCGCGATGAACAGGTAGGTCAGGCCGAATTCGTTCTGCAGATCTTCCAGCAGGTTGACGATCTGCGCCTGGATGGAAACGTCGAGCGCGGAAACCGGTTCGTCACAAACGATGAAGTCCGGATTCGCCGCGAGCGCGCGTGCGATGCCGATGCGCTGCCGCTGGCCGCCGGAGAATTCGTGCGGATAGCGGTTGGCGAAATACGGATTGAGTCCGACCGTCTGCAACAGCTCCTGCACGCGCTGATTCCGCTGATTCTTCGGAACCAAATTGTGAATCTGCATCGGTTCGGACACGATGCTGCCCACGGTCATGCGCGGATTGAGCGAGGCGTAGGGGTCCTGGAAGATCATTTGCAGGTGGCGGCGCATCTTTCGCATATCGCCGCCATTCAGCTTGGTCAGATCACGCCCGTTGAAGAAAACCTCGCCAGCCGTCGGTTTGTAGAGTTGGAGAATCGCGCGGCCGGTGGTGGATTTGCCGCATCCCGACTCACCCACCAGACCGAGGGTCTCGCCCTTTTTGACCGACAGGGATACCCCATCGACGGCCTGCACCGCGCCGACCTTTTTCTGAAAGATGATGCCCTGCGTCAGCGGGAAATGCATGACCAGGTTGCGCACATCGAGCAGCGGCTGCTGCCCGTTGGTGGAAACGGCGCTAGCCGTGGCGGTTTCGACTGACATCAGCCTTCTCTCTTCGGCGGAACGCCGTCTTTGGAGACTTCTTCCCAGAACCAGCATGCGCTCATGTGGCCAGGGGCCACCTCGAGCAGCGGCGGTCGTTTTTGCTCGCACTTCTCGCGCGCATAATCGCAACGGGGCACGAATGGGCACATATCGGGCAGATCGATCAGGTCGGGTGGTAGTCCGCGAATCGGCTCCAGCTTCTCGCGCTGGCGCGCATCGAGGCGCGGAATCGATTTCATCAACCCGACGGTATACGGATGACGCGGATTCGCGAAGATCTCTTCGGTACTGGCCGTTTCGACGATCGAACCGGCGTACATCACCTGCACCCGATCGGCCATACCGGCCACGACGCCCATCGAGTGGGTAATCATGATCACGCCGGTATTGCGTTCCGACTGCAGGGAGCGCATGAGATCGAGAATCTGCGCCTGGATCGTCACATCGAGCGCGGTGGTCGGCTCGTCCGCGATGATCAGTTTGGGATTGCAGGAGAGCGCCATGGCAATCATCACGCGCTGGCGCATACCACCGGAGAACTGATGCGGATACTGATCGATCCGTTCTTCGGCATTGGGAATGCCGACCATGCGCAAGAGCTCGATCGCTCGCGCTTTGGCCTGGTCCTTCGACATACCCATATGGAGCTGGAGTGCTTCGCTGATTTGCCGGTTGATCGTGAGAACCGGATTCAGCGACGTCATCGGATCCTGGAAGATCATGGCGATCTGATTGCCGCGAATGCGACGAATCTGGTCGTCATTGAGCTTCAGGAGATCCTGCCCCTCGAAAATGACCTCGCCGTTGACGATCTTGCCGGGCGGATTGGGAATGAGCCGCATGATCGAAAGACCAGTGATGCTCTTACCCGAACCCGACTCCCCTACGACACCGAGGGTTTCACCAGGCATCACATAGAAGGAAACGTCCTCGACGGCCTTGACAACGCCGTCCTGTGTAAAGAACTGCGTTTTGAGATTCTTCACTTCCAGGAGCGGCTCGGTGCCGTGTCCATTGCTGCCCGAGCGTTTCGCCGTGGCAGTGGACTCCTTCGAAGATGTTTCCACGGACATCGTTCGTCCTTTCAACGGGAACCGTGATTGTTCGCGTCAGATTATCAGGAGTGTTGCGGCTCCGTGTGATGATCCGCCCCGGAGCGGGCTGAACCATCTGACCAGCCTCCATCGAAACTGCTTTGTTTTTCAGAGAGCGGACGCGCCGCGACTATACCATGCCCTCCGCACCCAGAAAAGGGGTGACTCGGCAAGGCGAAATAATATCTCATTCTCGATTTCGATTCTGTTCCATTGGATGCAACGGAGATGATCGTCCGAGTCGTGCGCTTGGCAGCGAGAGCCCCAGTACCCGTTTGCGTACGACGAGCTGGATCGTGGCGCAGGATGCCCACGACTCGGAGCCATGTCCATTCGAGCCTTGGACGAGGCCCCTACTCCAGGGATTGCCGGGCCATGCTCGATGGAGGAGGCGCGTTCGGCCTCATCGCCGGTGACCCGGAGCGGTTGCGGAACCATGGTTTCGCACTTCACGGCTACGGAACCGACAGGACGGAGAGGCCCTGCGCTTCGCCGGAGTGCGCGCACGTCTCTCACGAACCGCTTTGGCTGGCGCGGCCACTCGGCGATAAACCGCCGGAGTTTGACGCGAACCCTCTTCGAGACCCGCACGGTGACGCATGTCGATCGAGTGCAATCCTTTCCCGAGACACAGGCCAGTCGGTCATATTTGCGGATAACTCTGTAATTTGCATATATTTGCCCAGATTATTCGAGCGCAAAGGTGTATGTACAGTGACTCGAAGTCATGCTATCCTGATGGTGCATTGGTTGAGCCTAGCCGGTGCGCTGAAGCAGGAAAGCTCAGTCGCCTCGGTCACAACAGGGAACGCAACGGGCGTGAAGTTCATCCCCCGAGCGATGTGACCGCTACCCAGCGAAACGTTCGACGCCACATGGGGTGCGCGCGGCGAACGGCGAGCTTCGACAGTTCTCGCGGACATTTTCGGATGGACGCGCTTCTGCAAAGAAGGACCCATTCCCTATGAATGGATCGGAAGCATACTGGATACCTGTTCCAGCCAGGGCAGCACAAGTGGCGCGCGGGCGTCCGGGGTGATCTTCACGGGCACCGGCGCGAGCGTAGGATCGAATCCAATCGAAGCAACGCGAATCGCAAGAAACGCAATGTGGAGAACGGTACGATTCCAGTAACATGGACCACGCTGCACATAGGCTGGTACGCCCCCGAAGGTTTCGACCGGAGGGGGCGTACTCTTTTCACTTCGACCCAGCTGGTCCAAAGCGCGCATCGATCTGGAGGCATCCAGCGGCGGTCAGCCGGCCGCCCAGCATCAGACCGGCTGCGCGATGCAGCGATCGAAGCTGCGTTCGAGGGCGTCCGAATCGATCGCTCCCGGCGCTCCGATCGCGACGATCCGCGTGTGTGGCGTCTGAGCGCCCCAGGTTCCGGCCAGCGCAAGATCGACCCGGCGGCCGACCACCTGCAGAACAGCTCGCTGTGCCGGATCGCCTTCGGTATGGATCACCCCCTTGGCGCGGTAGATCTCGGCCGGCAACTTCGAGGCCGCCTTCCTGAGCACCTCCAGAGAGAGCGGCCGGTCGGTCTCGTAACTCCAGGTGGCAAACGCCCCCGCGTGTTGGTGACCGTGGTCCAGAGCGCACCCGGAACCGGCGCCATCGCCCTGGAGGGCGCCCTCGATCTGTTCTGGATCGAACCGCCCGACCGAGAGAAGGACTTCCAGCGGGACATCGCAATGGGTCGTCTCGATGACCCGATAACGCCGAAATCGCGTATCGAGCCATTGCCGGATCGTTGCCACCTGCTCGCGCTCGACGAGATCGACCTTGTTCAAAATCACCATATCCGCACAGGCCATCTGGAACATCTTGAGCTCCATCGTTTCCGGCGCGGCGAACACCTGCTCGGCATCGACGACGCAGATGATGCTGTCGAGCCGAATACGATCGCGCAGGCTTCCGTTATTGAAGGTCATGGCGATGCTGGCGGGCTGGGCGACGCCGCTGGCTTCGAGAATGATGTATTCCGGTCGTTCTGGCCGGTCGATCGCCTGCATCACCGATTCGACCAGATCGTCCCGAATGGTGCAGCAGACGCAGCCATTGGCCAAGCTGATGACATCGTTCTCCACACCGACGACCAGATCGGCATCGATGTTGATGGCACCGAAATCGTTCACCAGCACCGCCACCCTCAGACCGTGATTGCCATTGAGGATGTGATTGAGCAGCGTCGTCTTTCCGGAACCCAGAAAACCGGTCAGGATCGTGAGCGGCACCGATTGGGTGTCGTGAGCCGCGATGGGCATGGGGTTCATCCTCCCGCGAAAACCGCGCCGTCCAGGCTTCCGCGCTGCGGCAAAGCTAGCTCTTCGCCGGTTGCGCACCGGATGGCATCAAATTGGCGGGATCGACGGTGATCTCTTCTCCCATATCAGCGATGCGAACCCACGGGCGCATCTGATCCTTCGGTGTGAACAACGCCGGGTCGATTTCCAGATCGCGGATCGACTGTTGTTGCAGGGCAAGCACCGGATTGGGCGACACGGTGACGTCCATCGGAACGTTCTCTTCCATCCATTCCTGCGCCGGCCGGACGATGTTGGTCGTTTCGGGGAAGGCCGCCTCGCGAACCCAGACTCTCTCTTTGGTGACATTGACCACCGTGTGGTCGATACCGAAGGCGAAGAGCCCCTTGTAGTGCATGCGAATGCCGCTCATCATCTCGCCGATCAGGTCGCGGTCGAACGACACATGCGTCACCATGGCGATACGCGGTTGCACCAGATTGGAAAGGTAGCCAACCGCATAGTGCGGTGTATGGAAGTTGTCGATCGTCACGGCGCCCATGGCCGGGGAGATGCCCTGTTTCATGGCCCACAGACTGACGATATCGACCGCCATTTCCGAGACGAAAACATCCGCCCCCTTGGCGTATTCGGCCGTGAGCTGGTCGGGTTTGCCATCACCGGTCCAGACGAACGAGAGTCCATTCCAGTCCAGCCGGTAGGCAGAGGCACCATCGAGCGCATGCGACCGCCGCCAATGGATGATCCGAACTCCGTCCTGGTCGTAGCAGACACCACCATCGTCGGTGTAATCGAATTCGTTGACCTCGATCTCGTACCCATCGGCCATTCCGCCGAGTGCCCAGGTCGACGTCCACAGACCCATTTTCGTCATGTGATCGCACATGGCGGCCGTTCCCATCTCCGGGGTCGGACCCGACGGACCCGTGACCCGCAGCGGAATCCAGCGACCATTGAATGGGGCGAACTGCCAGAGATATGGCAAATCGCCATAATGATCGATGTGCAGATGGGTAAGGAAGATATCGTTGATCTCGGGAATGGGCACCTGGTTGGCGACGATATTGCGCAGGCACCCCGGTCCGAAATCGAAGAAGAACCGCTTGCCATTTCCCAACTCGACCATGATCGCTGTGCTGGCCTGGGACATCCGGGGCGGCCATGGGTTGCTGCCCATGAAGATGATCCGCATCTCGTCCGGACCGAGCGTCTCGGTCTGCGGAAAATAGTTGTTGTTATTTCTGACCGATGGTGTTGGCTGGTAATAGGCGGGCATGGACAAGCCGCTGCCCGGGGGCGCCCCGTAATAGTTCGCCGGTTCGGTGGCCGAGCAGACCGATGCATCCGGCGTCTGGGCCGATGCCGCCACGTGCCCCGCAAGCGATGCCGCCGAGGCAGCGCCGCCAAGAATCAAGTTTCGTCGATTGGTGAGAAAGGAACTCATGACTGCCTCCATTTCGAATGAGTCGAAGTACCTCGACGAGACACCTGCCTGACCGGGTTCTTCCCGCTCCTCCTCCCTGCTACCCGCGCCGTTCCGCTCCAACGCTCCTGGAATGAAGGCGGCGCGCGCCGCGGCCCGCCCCGAGCCTGTAGCCGATCGCGGTGTTGCCGGGCTGGACACGACCGATTCGTGGACGTGCGCCCGCGCAATAGGATTGCCGCGGACACCGGCGCACCGATCGTTCGACTCCAGCGAGTACATCGGGCCGCGGTCCAACCGCCGTGTCGGACAGGAAGCGATGTCCGAGGTCAGGACGGCGCGATTGCCCTTGATGACCACGGCAACGAACGCTCATTCCTGCTCTCTCACCGTTCCCAGTAACGTGGAACTGTTCTGACGGCAGTCATGGTACGAGCCGGCCCGTTGCGACCCCATGAAAACGAACCCGATCGACATGTCAATTTCGTAACAAGAACCGTCTTCGGGAGCGCGGGGGCGGCATTACCGATCCCGCGCAGGAATCCGTGTGCGGCTTCGCTCGGGGAGGTCTACCCGGAACCCGCGCGCGGTGCGGCCGCCGCGCTGGTTGCGTGCTACGCTGACGATGTGGGTGTCCGGTTTCGAACGGCCAGCGCGGCAGCCGGAACACCGGCAATCACTCCGTTGCGAACGGGTACTCATCTGTGGCCATGCCAGCACGAACGAATCAGGAAGGATCGACCCGCCGCCGTGCCCCGGTGCGCGCGCTCAGAGCGATTCGATTGTTCGAGATGTTGCCGGTGGAGGTGGTCGAGCATATCGCGGAACGCGGCCGGTTCCGCCGGTTCGAGCACGGGGATTTCCTCTTCTTCGAAGGTGATGCTGCAATCGATGTGCATTTTCTGCTGGCCGGTCAGGTCAAGGTGGTGCGCGAGACGCTGGACGGGCAGGAAGTCATTCTTCGGCTGATCCAGCCGGGTGAGTTCTTCGGCGGAGCCGGTGGCTGGGGGGTCTCGACGTTTCCGGCAACGGCGGTGGCGCTGGACGATGGTCATGTCTTTGCGCTGCCGGCCAGCGAATTCTCGGAGCTCATCGGGCGCTATCCTGAATTCTCTCTGGCAGTCATTCGGGAAATGGGAACGCGGCTGCGGGAAGCCGAATCCCGCATCCGGGAACTGCAACTGGAGCGGGTCGAACGGCGTATTGCGCGCACGCTTCTGCGCCTGGCGAACAAGACCGGTCGAAAGACGGAACGAGGGATCCAGATCGACCTTCCGCAATCCCGGCAGCACCTTGCCGAATTGTCGGGGGCGACGCTAAGCACGGTGAGCCGCGTGCTCAGCGAGTGGGATCGGCAGGGTCTCATTCTGGCCGGGCGCGAACGGGTAACGGTCGTCGAAGCCCACCAGCTCGTCATGATCGCCGAAGACACCGAACCGTCCGAACCCTGGTAGCGCGCCCGCCTGCCTCTTTGCGCTAGCGCAACGACCCGGGGTTTCGTCCGTGCGATGCTGAACGGAGATAGGAGCGACTCCCCGTGGAGTTGCCGATCGTGGGAGCTGCCGGTGACCGAGCGGGCCGGGCCGATTACGAGCCGTTCGAATATCGATTGGGTTGTCAACGAATACCCGGCCACCGTGCCGGTTTTTCTTCGTTGGCGCATGTTATGCATCGGTTGCCCGATTGCTCGGTTCGAATCGATCGCCGAGGCCTGCGCCAACTACCAGAACCCGGTCGAACGTTTCGTCGGCGAGCTGCGGGCAGCCGCCGCGCACGCGGACCTTCTCCCCACGGAACACACACAAAGGACGTGAGCAAGTGGCATATGTGATCGCACAACCGTGTATCGGCGTCAAAGACGCATCGTGTGTGGAAGTCTGTCCCGTCGACTGCATCCATTCGACGGACGAAGACGACCAGTACTTCATCGACCCGGATGAATGTATCGACTGCGGTGTCTGCGCCGAGGTTTGTCCGGTGGAAGCGATCTTTTTCGAAGACGACCTGCCCGAGCAATGGGCATCGTTCCTGGGGCTGAATCGCGCGTACTACGCCAAACGCTAGCTGCCGCCGGTTCGCGCCTCACTCGAATCCTTGAAAGGACCTATGGACGAAATAGCCGAAACGAAAGAAGCCGTCTGGGAAGTCCTGCACGGTGTTTTCGACCCCGAAGTGGGGATCAATATCGTCGATCTCGGTTTGGTTTACGGGATCGACGTCGAAGGCGATGACATCAAAGTGACGATGACCCTGACGACCCCCGGGTGCCCGTTGCACGACACGATTACCGAGGCGGTCGATTCATCGATCCACTATTTCATTCCGGATGTCAACGAAGTGTCGGTCGATCTTGTCTGGGAACCGCGCTGGTCGGCAGAGATGATCACCGAGGCCGGACGCATTGCATTGGGGTGGCGATGATGCCAAACACCGCGCGAACGACCACATCCGATCCGATCACGGCCGACTGGAAGATCAGCGAGGTGCTGCAAGCCCATCCGGAGCTGCTGGATGTGCTGATCGAAACCGCGCCGGAATTCAAAAAGCTGCGCAATCCTCTGTTGCGCAAAGTCCAGAGCCGGTTGGTTACCGTGCAGCAGGCCGCACAGATCGCCGGGCTCGATCCGGCATTTCTGGTGCGAACGCTCAACAGCGCCGCCGGTCTCGCGGTGCCCGATGTGCGGCCAGCCCTCGCACCGGTCGGCGCGGCGCAGAGCAGCGCGGAACCACCGTGGGTGGGATCGGCCAACATCGTCGAAGAGCTCGATGTCCGGCCGTTCCAGCAACGGGGCGAAGAACCATTCAGCGCCATCATGGGCGCGACGCGCAATGTGCCGCATGGCGCCGCATTCCGCTTGCGCAACACATTCGAGCCGACCCCGCTCTACGAAGTTCTGCGCCAGCGCGGATTCGAGCATTGGAGTCGCCAGCTGGGCGATGATGACTGGGAGATTCTCTTCTTCAATTCCGGGGTAGCACGCCAGCCCCAGCCAGACTCGACCGGACCCGCGGATGCGATGGCGGAATCGTCCTGGGACGAACCGACATCGACCTTGACGATCGATGTCAGCGAGCTGGTACCGCCCGAACCGCTGGTCCGCATTCTGACTGCCCTCGAAGAGCTGCCCGAAGGGGCCAGCTTGCTGGTGCACCATGTCCGCCGGCCGATGCACCTCTATCCAAGACTGGACGAACTCGGGTACCGGCACGAAACCCGCGATCTGGGTCCGGGCCGAGTGGAAGTGCTCATCGAAAAAACCCCGGCGTCCGGGGACACGCAATGAGTTTCGGCGGCGGCGGTCTCAGCTCGAAAAACGCTCCGGAGCTGGATCTTCCGGGTCGTTTCATGATCGTTGCGATGATCATGCTGCTGCTCGTCGCCCTCATCTCGCCCTGGGCCTATCCATTGCTGCTGGATGGGTTCTATGCCCCTCGTTTGCTTGCCTTCGTCCATCTGAACACATTGGGCGTTATTGCCGCCGTGCTCGTGGGCGCGAGCTATCAACTGATCCCAGTCGTCCTGCAGACTCCGCTCGCGTCGGTGCGACTGGGGCGGGTGTCGTTCTGGCTTTATGTCGCGGGCATCGCCCTGTTCCTGCCCGGACTCTATGAAACCTGGCGACCCGCGCTCTCCGCGGGAGCGGCGCTCGTCTTCACGGCTCTGATCGTCTATCTGATCGTCGTCGCTATGACCCTGCGCCAGGCGCCGGCCACCGATGTCGTCTCCTGGCATATCACCCTGGCACTCGCCGGACTCGGAGCCGGGATCATCGCCGGGTTCCTGCTCGCCCTGAACAAGGGGGCGGGGTTCCTCGGCGCGGCCACTTTTCGCCTCCTCGCCGCCCATGCCACGTTGATGCTGGGCGCCTGGGTCGTCGTCATGCTGAATGGCGTCGCCTATCGCTTGGTGGGGATGTTCACGCTCTCCGAGGATCAACTCTGGCATCGGGTCGCGTGGACCGAGCTCGCGTTCTCGGTGCTCGGCGCGTGGGTGCTCGCTGCCGGGCTGCTCTTCGAGGCGCCCCGGGCGGTGCTTGGCATCGGAGCGCTCGCGATTCTCATCGGACAGATTCTTTTCGGTTCGCAGTTGGTCCATCTCTATCGCGTTCGCCGCCGTCGCGGATTCGACGTGCATATCCCATTTGCCCTGACTGCTGCCGCTTGTGGCGTCCTGGGCGCGGCTCTGCTGGCGGCTGGTCTGTTTGCCGATCGCCCGGTGAGCTCGAGCATTTGGATCGCCACCGGTTGGCTGGCGATCAGCGGAGTGGCGCTCACGGCAATCCAGGGGTTTTTCTACAAGATCACCACCTTTCTGGTCTGGTTGCACAGCTACGCTCCCCTGGCGGGACGTGGGCGTGTGCCCCGGCTGGAAGATCTGTACGACCGGCGCATCGCCAGAACCGGCTGGGGTTTCTGGCTCATCGGTCTGGCGGCATCGATCGCCGCCATTCTCATCTCGAACCGTTCCCTGGCCACCGTGGCGGGTATCGCCGCGCTGGTGGGGTTGGGTTGTTTTCTCGTGAATGTCGGGCGAATCGGCGCACATGTCGTGCGGCCGGTCCCGGCAACGACCACACCAAAGCCCGCTCCGGGGCGAATCCCCGGCATCGGCAAGGAGGGAAATATTCCATGAGCGAGCAAACTGCTTCGACCATCGAGCTGGATGTGCGCGAGCTGATTCCGCGCGACCGCCATACCCGCATCTTCGCAACCATCGACGATCTCGAACCGGGCCAGTCGCTCCGGCTCATCAACGATCACGATCCAAAGCCGCTCTACTACCAGCTCATGGCCGAACGTGCCGGTCAGGTCGACTGGCAGTATATTGAGAACGGCCCGACGGTTTGGCAGGTCCAGATCACTAAGCTCAGCTGAACCGCTGAACCGGCCGCTGGCGGTGGACTGCCGCCAGCGGCACTCTATTCGGAAACGGGCTCCGTCATCGCGCGGTTCCGTGGAAAGTCTTTGATGGGTAACGAACCAAAACGCCAATCAGACGACGACCGGACCATTTCCGATCCCGTCGCGTCTCCTCCGCCAGGAGATCCGCCCGAGCAGGGTGATTCGCCCAGCGTTCCCCATGGCGCGCGGCGATCGCCCCGGGAAGATATCGTCGACGAAGCATCGGAAGATTCGTTTCCCGCAAGCGATCCGCCCAATTGGGCGACCGGTCAACAACGACGCCCCCGGAAGCGCTAGCACCGGTCCTGGGAGTGGGCGGTCTGTTTTGCCGTCCCCACCGAGGTTCCGGAAGTGAGCCGCTCGAACCAATGCAACATTCCGACTGGGATCCACGCGACCCGGCTGTTCTGCACGACCAGCGCGCCGCCTACGATGGCATGCGCGCCAGGTGTCCGGTTGCCTATAGTGATTTTCTCGGCTGGTCGCTTTTTCGCCATGGCGATATCGTCGCGGTGCTCGACGATCCTGCCACCTATTCCAGCGCATCGCGGCACCTGGCTATTCCCAATGGCATGGACCCGCCTCAACACACCATCTACCGAAATGCGCTGGAACCATTTTTCGACGAGGCGCGCATGGTCGAGTTCATGCCGCGATGTCGCGCGATCGCCCGGGAATTGGTCGATCGCTCACTGCCGCGCCGGCAGCTGGAATTCATGACCGAATTCTCCGAACCGTTCGCACTCCGATCGGAATGCAACTTTCTCGGTTGGCGAGACGATATCTGGCCCGATCTGCAGGGTTGGACTCACGGCAACCAGGAGGCTGCCCTCTCCCGCGACCGCGCCGCCGGCAAGCGCTTGGCCGAAGAACTGGCCCAGCATGTCACCGAAGAAATCCGCGCGCGCCGCAATGGCGATGACGATCGAAACGACGATCTGATGTCGCAGCTGATGACCATCGAAGTCGACGGGCGCCCGTTGAGCGACGAAGCGCTGGTCAGCATCCTGCGCAACTGGATCGCCGGGCACGGCACGGTGGCAGCGGGTCTGGGGATTCTCGTCTACCACCTTGCGGGCGACCAGGATTTGCAGCAGCGACTGCGGAACGATCCCTCGCTCATCGCCGCGGCCGCGGATGAGCTCCTGCGCGTGGACGATCCACTGGTCGCCAACCGGCGCACCACAACGCGCCCGGTGGAAATCGGGGGCAGGCAGATCGATGCCGGTTCCAACCTCACCCTGATGTGGATCGCCGCCAATCGCGACGAGCATGAATTCGTCCATCCGGACACGATCGATCTGGATCGCAACGAGCGAGCGAGTCTCGTGTTCGGCGCTGGTATTCACGATTGCATCGGAGCGCCGATCGCCCGCATGGAATTACGAGTTGCGCTCGAGGAATTGCTGGATCGCACCGGCGGCATCGAGCTCGTTCTGTCCGAAGCGCCGGTCCGCAATGTCTATCCGGGCAATGGATTTGCGTCGCTGCCGGTCCTGTTGCATTCCGCCTGAGGGCGTCGCCCGGTGGTGTTCGAGCGTTCCCGGTGGCGGGAAATATGCCCCCGGTCGGCGACTGTGCCCCCCAGACGGTATACTCCCAGTGCGAGTTGCAACGAGCGTGATGCTCGTATTCGCTTGTGGTGGTCATGATGGCCATCTGCGCCCGTAGCTCAGCGGATAGAGCGCTTGCCTCCGGAGCAAGAGGTCGCGTGTTCGAGTCACGCCGGGCGTACCAATGAAGCCGCGTATTCCCAAATCCTCCCCTTTCGCCATACGATGAGCGATCGCGTCCATCCCGCGCCTGATGCGGAGCGTGAGACACGAATACGATGCTGGCCAGATTCCGTCATTACAGCATGCAATTGCGTCTCGCGAGATGAGAGGGCGATTCCCAATCGCTCGGCAGCTCGTTTGCCCACTAGTGTCCTGGCGCTCTGGCGAACCGGTCTTCTGACGCCTAGAGTCGAAAGCATGGTTCCGTGCGTGAGGGAGAAGCAGTTCTACATCCAGCCTGTCCA
>JBIQLF010000001.1:39332-72226 GCA_044464585.1 Thermomicrobia bacterium | reverse complement strand
CTCCATTCACGCATCGGCCATGTGTTATTGCTCGACCTCTCGAGGTTCGAAGGAGGATTCGATGAAATATATTCGAGGCGTCGTTCTCGCCGGAGCCGTACTGCTGCTTCCCGGTCTGACCAGTGCCCAGACACCTACGCCCGAATTGGAGCTCGCGGCCCCGGGACCGGATCAATGCACGATCGCGCCCATCTCGCCCGACCGGTTGGCCATGTTCCGGGCGTCGGGCACGGCTGAGGCGAGTCCGGTCGTACCGATCGAAACGCCCAACACCGAGGCGGCCACCCCCACTCCCTTCGTTGCGCCGGAAGGCACGCCGGTCGATTCTGAAACGGCCGCGGAGGTCGAACCAATCGTGGTGGAATACTACGCCTGCCAAAACGCCAACGATCAGCTGCGTCTGCTGTCCCTCTATTCGGACCGGTATCTCGCCGAGATCATCGGGCAAGGGCAAATCGACCCGCAGGCGCTGGAGCGAGTTGCCACCCCGCAGCCGGTCCGTCTCGCGTCCGAGCAGTTGTGGATGGCCGTCAACGGGGTGATCGAGATCGAAACCGATGTCTACGGGATCGATGTCGTCGGGCTCGATCAATCAACGGCGCAACCGTTCACCGATTACCTCATCGTCGTCCGCAATGGCGATACCTTCCAGATCGACGAGGTTTCGAGACTGAGCTGAGTCTGGCCCCGATCGGGGATTCGATCGAAACGCCCGGTGTTCCATCCCGGACACCGGGCTCGACGATCGCTCGGACTCGCCCCGAGCGATAGCTGGATAGCGCCGATGCTGAAGCTCGGTCGAAAAAACCAGAATCAGGAATAGTGAGCGGAACAAGGGGATGCGCGCTCGCGGGCGTTATACCGGAGCCGAATACATCAGGGGAAACGAATGTCGGATAGCCCCCCTCAGACGTACCCCATTGCACCGAGCAGCGACCCGAGCGCCTCGGGCGTGGCCGGCTCCTTGAGGTAGTGGAACCGCAGATCGCGGGGCACCGACGCCCGGCGAGAACCGACCACGATCACATTCGTGGCAAGCCGGTTTTCCTCGATCGTCGCCTCCAACTGTCCGATATCCACACTCGGACAATCCTGATGCACGACCACCAGTTCCGGCGATTGGGAAAGAATAGTGGCGACGAGCGTGGGACCGTCGAATGTCATCAACGTTCGGAAACGTCCCATCAGACTACTGGCGGCCGGCATTGCGAAATCGTCGCCGGTATCGACCGCGCCGAGGATTGCCAGCGGCAATTCTGTGCTCGCTCCGGTCGATTCCCGGTAGTTCGCCAGCTCTTCGGGAGTCATCCAGCCGGCCTGGGTAATGAGCTCGACTGGATCCACGATCAATGCCGAGGCCAGCGCGTTCAACAAGTCCGGTCGCGGCCAGGGAATCTGCCCTCGCTCGATCCTCGAAACATCGGACTGCTGTACATTGCAGGCCATTCGTTCGGCCAGCTCGATCTGACTGAAACCAAGTTCCAGACGTCGCCGGCGAACGACCCTGCCGAGATTTCGCTTCAGGTCCATACGATCCGCCTGTACTGTCCAACACCATCAGCCTGTACGAATCGCAGAGCGGGGAACGAGATCCATGTACCCCCGGCGGCCTACGGTTCGTTCCCTAAATTGTAGATTTCAGCAAGATACTTGACTATCCGTTGTGCTACGCGATTCCGCGTGGACAACCCCGTAGCTTCCCGAAGGAGACCTGCGCCGGCCACATCCTCATTGGAGAATACGGCAAGCGCTTCCAGATCGGACTCAATCGGCGCCTGCCAAGAATCCACGATTGACCGCGAACCGCACGAGCTCGGTTTGGGACTGAAATCCGAGTTTGCGCAGCAGATTGGCACGATGCGTTTCCGCAGTGCGGGCACTGATGGAGAGGCGGTCGCCGATCTCGCCATTGGAAAGTCCCTGCGCGGCGAGTTGCAGAACCTCGCGTTCCCGGTGCGTCAGGAGGTCGTAGCGATCGGGCGACCGGCCGCTCTCTTTGGCAAGCCGGACGTATTCGTTCAGCGCCCGCTCGTTGAGCGACGCGCTGAGAAATCGCTTGCCGGCCAGAACCGCGTGTACCGCATCCACCAGCTCGACCGTGGCCGAACCCTTCAGCACATACGCGGCGACGCCATGTCGGAGCGCGTCGAGCACATAGGGTTCGTCACTATGCATCGAAAGCATGATCAGGCGCGTATCGGGAGATTTCGATGCCGTCCGCCGCGCCACTTCGAGCCCCCCGAGATCGGGCATCTGCACATCCAGCACGGCAATGTCCGGTTGCAGGCGACCGATCAGGTCGAGCGCGGTCAGCCCATCGGCCGCCTCGCCGACCACCTGGCAATCGGCTTCGGTCTCCAGCAAGGTGCGGAGTCCCTGCCGCACGATCGGATGGTCGTCCGCAAGCACAACGCGAATCATGGCGCATTCCCGATGTCGCCAGCTCCGCATTCGTTCGATTCGAAAGCGGCCCCGATCGGGAGTTCCACGGTGATTCGGACGCCATCGCCTGGGTGGGATTCGAACTCGAAACTCCCTCCCAGGAATTCGATTCGCTCTCGCATACCGCCGATTCCGCTCCCGGCCTCGATACTGGCCAGATCCATACCCACGCCATCATCCCGAATCGATATGAAGAGCGAATCGTCCACGGCAAAAAGCTGCACCACGCCCGACGTTACGCGGGCATATCTGGCCAGATTGGTCAGCGCTTCCTGCACCACCCGATAGGCGGCGATTTCGATCGGCGCGGAGAATCGGCGATCCATCCCTTCAGCGCGCAGCTCGACCATGATTCCAGTCCGCGATTCGTAACGCTGCAAGTGGCTGCGAACGGCCGCCAGCAGACCATAGGCATCCAACGCGGCCGGCCGGAGATCCATCGAGAGCTGACGCACTTGCTCGGTCAACTCGGCCACGATTCGTCGCGCCTCGTCGAGCTTGGCATCATTCGTCGACGCGGTCGAAAGCGTCAATGCGAGTCCGGTCAGGGCCTGCCCGATCTCGTCGTGCAGCTCCCGCGCCAGATAGCGGCGTTCTTCTTCCTGTACGGTAATCAATTGACGGGAAAGCGACCGCAACGCCGCGGTGGCCGATTCGATGCGCGCCTCCAGTTGCTCTCGGACCATGCGCTCTTCGTGAACACCGGTGGGTGCGCCAGCCCAGGACACGATCGCTCCGTCATCGTTACATACGGGATTACATACGGGTTCCGTCCGGGTCAGAAACCAGCGACAGGGCCCATTCGCGCCACGGAGACAGACTGCCTGCTGCAACATTTCATCGCCAGGCGCGCTATTCCGCGCAAGGCGATCGGTGGCCTGATTGCGCTCGTCTGGACGAACCACCGGCATCCATGCCTCGCCCGGATCGCTTTCCGGCAAGCCGGTGTGTCCATACCAGCGGTCGTTGTACCAAAGCGCCGTTCCGTCGTCTTCGTTCTCCCGGGGGATATTGGGCACGACACTGGCAACCGCGCGGAATCGCGCTTCGCTCGCCCGAAGCGCCAAACAGGCGTGTTTCCGCGCTGTGATGTCCTCGAAGAGCACGTCGACCCGCTGGCTGGCTCGTCCTCCGGCCGGATACGCATACACATCG
Organism: Thermomicrobia bacterium; assembly: GCA_044464585.1. GTDB lineage: Bacteria > Chloroflexota > Chloroflexia > Thermomicrobiales > UBA6265 > JAMLHN01. The sequence goes on along the minus strand of JBIQLF010000001.1, from coordinate 68,629 downwards.
AACCAACGGCCTAGCGCATCGACTCCCGCTTCGAACCGCGCGGGCGTCTGCGTTCGCACGACCTCACCATAGACACGATACCAGTGAGCTTCGTGGGCGGGCACGAGATCGCGCATTCGCCGGCCAACAACACCAGCCAGACCGGTCACTCGTTCGAATGCGGGATTGACATCCAGAAACCGGTAATCGACACCGTGCCCCGCATCATCGAACATGACCTCGATCGCGCAGAAGCCCTGATGGATCGATTCGAAGAACGAGCGATACCGCCCCCGGCTCTCGCACAGCTTCACTTCTGCTTGCTTTCGCTCAGTGATATCCCAAACCACCCCGGCGATGCGAAGCGGCCCGGACCGAGCGCCTTCGATGATTTCCGCCCGTTCCTCCAACCAGACGATCATGCCATCGTTTGGCCGGACGACACGGTATTCCGCCTGCCAGCCTCCGGCGGGCAGGCCGACATCAGCGACCATCTGCTGATGTTGGAGGCGGTCATCCGGATGAATCAGGGAGACTGCCCCGGCGCGCGTGCGCGGTCGCCGATCGGACGAGAGTCCCAGCAACATGCCCATCGAGTCCGACGTATCCAGACAATCGGTTGGCTGGTCCCAGAGCCACGATGCCATGCGTCCGGCATCCAGCGCCTGGCGCAACCACCGTTCGCTATCCTGCAAGGCCAGCAACCCGCGCTTTCGCTCGATGGTCTCGATCGCGGTCATCAACACGCCGGCGCAGACGCCGCACTCGTCGTGAACCGGCGAGAACGACACGGGCAGGTGCGCGTCGCGCCCTCCATCCCCCTGGTCGGACTCGGCCGCCAGATTGGCGACGTTGAGACCAAAACCGGATTCGATCACCTGCTGAACGGGTTCGGCGAGCATCGGCCAACGACCGGGAAGCGCTTCCGACGCCGGACGTCCCAATGCACCGGCGAATATTCCATTGAGATTGAGAACGGTCGCGTCGTTTTGTATGAGGGTGCACGATGGCCCCCAAAGCAACGCGCAGGGAAACTGGAGTCCGAGACAGATATCCACGGCGGTCCGGAGATTCGGGGGCCATGTTTCGATCGGACCGAGCGGCGTATCCTCCCATGCATGTTGCCGGATGCGGCGAGCCATTTCGCCCGGCCCCGAAGGCCAGGCTGCCATTCGATTGCTCATCACGCCAGAGTCCACGTCACGCTCCCAGGCAACCGCGCGCCCAATCGGGTTCGGCTCCGGTCGAACCACGCCCGCGATGATCGAATCCACCGGGCAATTATGCGCCGGAGCGGCGGCTCAGGCGAAAGACGAAATCGACCAGGGCACTGGGACCGAAACCGGAACATCGGTGGATCTCATACGAACAATACCCGGAATCGGAGCGCGCCCCGCAATCGCCAGAAGACACTCGCAATCGGGATCGCGGCAGACGTGAGGGTCATTTCCGTGATGTGCGAGACGCTGCGTTCGGTTCCACGCAAGCGCCTGGCCGCGAAACGAGCGCACATGACCATCCAGCAGAGACCGAGGATCCGGGCTTCCACCGGTTTACGCGCGCGCAGGTCGACCGCCCCGGCCAAGGCACCCAGCGTCAGATAGTAGGCGATCGGCGGACGGCCCTGGATGCGCTCGCGGTAGCGTCGCCGGTGCTTCTTGTAGAGCAATGCGTTGTATTGGCTCTTGCGCTGCTGTCGCAGACTCACACCCCAGGAAGCCGGCCGGACCGGATGCACGACGACCGCATCCGGCGCCGAGACGATAGTGAATCCGGCATCGAGCAGGCGGAACTGGAGATCGCTATCCTCGCGCCAGGCAGCAGCGAAACGCTCATCGAATCCGCCGAGCTCCCAGAATGCCCCGGCCCGCACGAAACAATTCGCGGTGGCGAATTCGGCCCGGCTGAGTCCGGCGGCATCGCGCTCGTAGTCGGTGGGTCTGGCCGCGGGAAGCGGCACATCGATCCGGCCAGCGACCGCATCCGCGCCGGTCTCGATGGCCCTGGCGCCAGCGGCAAGCCAGCCAGGAGCCGGAATGGTGTCGTCGTCGGTAAACGCGAAGATCTGGCCCCGGGCTTCCGCGCAGGCACGATTGCGCGCGGCCGCCGGACCGCTGGTCGATTCGACCGGTACATAACGGACGTCTGGGCCACCCCGGAGCGCGGATCGCCCGGCAACCGTTTGGACGAGCCGCCGCGTTTCGGGATCGCAGCCATCGTCGCCGACCACGATCTCATACGTTCCCGACGGCAGCTCCTGCGCCACCAATGCCATCAAGGTGCGCTCCAGGAGATCCGGACGGTGAAAGGTCGGCACGATGACCGATATCCGCGGCGTCATCGGGAAGCAGGCTCCTTTTCGACAATGAAGGAGCCGATGGCAAGCGCATCCAACGGAGTCGTCCAGAAGCTTTCCAGCGCATCGCGCGGCGATGCGACGATCGGCTCGCCCCGGGTATTGAACGAGGTATTCACCAGAATCGGCACACCGGTACGTTGCTCGAATGCGCGCACCAGATCGTAATAGCGCTGGTGCTGGTCGCGGCGAATCGTCTGGATGCGCGCGCTCCCATCGACATGCCGCACCGCCGGAATCCGATCGGCCCGCGTTGGATCGACCTGATAGACGAACAGCATGAACGGCGATTCCTCCGCGCCCCGGAACCATTCCGCGGCGCGTTCTTCCAGGACGACCGGAGCGACCGGCCGGAAATCTTCCCGATCCTTGAGACCATTCAGCCGATGCTGCATGGAAGGATCGACCGGCGACGCCAGAATCGACCGGCCGCCGAGCGCACGCGGACCGAATTCCATGCGGCCCTGGAACCAACCGACGATCTTGTTCCGCGCCAACAAATCCGCGGTTTCGCCAGCAATATCGACCGCGCGCCGGTACGGAATCTTCGACCATTCGAGAAATGTCTCGATCTCGGCATCCTCCCAGGCCGGACCGAGATAGACATCATCCATGCGCCACGAACTCGGTGAGGCTCCGTATCGCGCGTCGATCCAGAGCGCCGCCCCGAGGGCCGTGCCGGCGTCGCCAGCCGCCGGTTGGACCCAGATTCGATCGAACGGCCCCGCATCGCGCAACACCGCATTCAGGACGCAGTTCAAGGCGACCCCGCCCGCCAGACAGAGATCGTGCTTCCCGGTGGTCTCGAACAACCATTCGGCCAATTGCAGGACGGTCATTTCGAGTGCGGCCTGCAGACCACGCGCGATATCGAAATGGCGTTGCTCGAACGGTTCGCCACGTTTGCGGGGCGGACCGAGGATCGTCTCCAGAGCGCCCGTCTCGATTCGATAGTGACCATTCGGTTCGACGTCGATGAGCGCGAGAAACGCGTCCAGCAACGCCAGCTCGCCATAGGACGCCAGGGCCATCACCTTGTACTCATCGGAAGAATGCAGAAAACCGAGATGAGTGGTAACCCGCTCGTAGAGCAATCCGAGCGAGTTCGGATAGGCAACCTGACCGATCCGCCGCAGCGATGTTCCCTCGCCCACGCTGTAGGTGGTCGTGGCGCATTCGCCGCGACCATCCAGCGTCATGACAGCCGCTTCCTCGAATGGCGACGGATAGAATGCGCTGGCGGCGTGCGCCACATGATGATCGACAAAATGCCAGTCGAATGGTCCATCGTGGCGCGCCCCCTGAAACCGGGCAGCCAGATGATGGGGCGCGCCGGACGCAAGCTGGCGCGGCGCGTTGACGATCGAAGATAGGAAGAGGGGATCCCAGACATTCTCCCATTCTGTCGTTCCCCCGGCGCTCGGTTCGAGCGGCAGCGAAATCGTTCGCTCGCCCGCACGGTCACCGAGGAGCAACGAGGGATCGAAGGAATAGGCGACATGGTCGACCTCGGCCAAGCCGATCCCCGCTTCCCGCAGGCAATAGTCGATCGCATGAAACGGCAATTCGTAGGTCGAGAAGGGAATGGGCCGTTTTCCGTGCTTGATACGGGTAAACCGCTCATCCTCCGCCGCGGCGACGACAGCGCCATCTCGCACGAGACAGGCAGCCGAATCGTGATAGGCGGCATTGATTCCCAGGGTGTACATAGATGTTCTCCGGTCTGGTGGCGGAATCATGGGCGGGCAAGCGCCACCGCGATGCGTTCCCGCCTAGGGCCAGCTCGTCTCGTTCGGTGGAGTGACGATGAGTTCCTGCACCACCGAGGTACGACCGGATGTGGCAGCAAACAAGATGGCCCGGGCGACATCCCGCGGGTCTTGCAGCGTTTCTTCAGCAGGTAGCGGGATGCCCTGATCGACGAATCGGTCGAAGAAGTGCGTCCGCATGCCACCGGGGATGATCGTCGTGACGCTGATTCCGTCTTTGCGGCCTTCGACATTCAATCCACGGCTCAGGCCGATGAGTCCGAATTTGGATGCGTGATACGCCGATGCGCCACTCCATGCCCGCAGTCCCGCCGTCGAGGCGACATTGACGATGTGGCCGCCTCCGTGCCGCTGCATCACCGGCCAAACCGCCTTGGCAATCAGGAACGGACCGCGCAGGTTCACGCCCAGGACCTGATCGAATTGCTCGATCGTCATGTCTTCGATCCAGTAGGTGTGATCGACACCGGCGCAATTGACCGCGACATCGATCCGCCCGAATCGGGCGACGACCTCCTCCACGGCCCGGGCGATCTGTTGCTCGTTGCGCACATCGGCCATCCACCATTCGAGCGGCGGATCCGGCTGGTCTCCCATGACCGTTTCCGGAGCGCAGATATCGAGCGCCGCAATGGCGAATCCATCTTCCCGGAAGACGCCCGCGGTTGCGGCTCCCAAACCGCTGGCCGCCCCGGTTACGAGCGCAACCCGTGGCGGGTTCTCTTGCTGCCGATCTCCGTTCAGATCATGCCGCGCCATAGTCGGTTTCCTTTCGTTTCGACGGCGGTCCGCCGGGCGGCGTCCGCGCGCTCGATGACATCCATATACAGCTCGGCGGTTTGCCGGGCGACCGTGGGCCAGGTGAATTGCCGCTGCACGCGTTTCCATCCGGCGTTGCCCATACGCTGGGCGGCGTCCGAATCGGCCAGCAGGGTCGCCAGGGCGCGCGCGAGCGCCGCCGGGTCCTCTGGCGGCACGAGCAACCCGGTCGTACCGTGCTGGACGGTGTATTGCACCCCGCCCACGCGCGATCCGATGACCGGTCGCGCGCAGGCCATCGCCTCCAGGGGGGTGAGACCGAATGGCTCGTACCAGGGGGTGGTCACCATCACATCGGCGGCCGCATAGAAGAACGGGATCTCGGTCCGGTGCTGGTTGCCCGCGAAGATCAGCCGGTCCGCGATGCCGCATTCACGGGCGACGCGGCGCAGTTCGCCAATCTCCGGTGTGCGTTCCGGATCGGGTCGTTCGGTTTCACCGCCCGCGACCAGCAGTTTGATCGGGGCGTCGCCGGTCGTTCGCAGGAGCGCAAGCGCGCGGACGACCGTGCGCACATCCTTGCGCGGTACGAGGCGACCGACATAGACGATGACCCGATCCTCCGGTTTCAGTCCGAATCCGATACGGGCCCGCGCGTCATCACGCGCGATCGGCCGGAAGAGCCGGGTATCGACGCCGAGCGGAATCATCGTCATCCGTTCCGGCGCCGCGCCGTAGTGCCGGGCGAGCAACAGCATCTCGTCAGGGCAGGTGGCGATCACCCGATCGACCCCGGCCACCACGCGCCGTTCGACTCCGATGCGATCCGGAGGGCTGGTATCCGCGTCCTGCTGGTAGTGGCGTTTGGTCACGCCCAGGGCATGAAAGAGCTGCACGGCGGGAATCCGGCGGCGACGGCGCAGCTCGGCCGCCGCCCAACCAGACATCCAGAAATTGCCATGAATGATGTCGTAGTGCTGTCGCTCCCGGACCATGAACCGCAGCAACTGATCGCGCATGGCCGGCATGTGGGGCCAGATCTCGTCTTTTCCGATCGACCGGGGCGGCCCGGCAGCGAGCCCGATGATGCGAACGCCCTCGCTCCAGAGTCGAATCTCCGGATCGGTCTCCCGGTCTCGCCGGGTGAACACATCGACCTGGTGCCCAAGCGCGCCGAGCGCCCGGGCGATCTCGTCGACATAGACATTCTGGCCACCGGCATCGACGCCACCGAGCAATGCGGCAGGGCTGGCATGTTCGCTGATTATGGCGATGTTCATAGCGTGCTCGATTCCCGCTGGCTACCCGTGGGCGCCAGGCCGATGGACTGGGCAAGGTGGGGAATATCGACCGGCCCGGTGCGGGCTCGTTCGGCATGGAGACGTTGGGCGTCCAGAATGGCGCGGTTCCAGTCCCGCCCGAACCGCTCGAATCCGAACCGGCTCCGGGCAACCCGCCGGGCGTTCGCTCCGATCTCCCGGGCGAGCGCCTGGTCGGACAGGAGCGTTTCCATCCGAGCCCGCAATACCTCGGGATCGCAGGAAACGAACCCGGACACACCATCCTCGATGGCAGCGGGCAGTTCGGTCGTGGCCAGCGCCACCACCGGCATTCCGATGTGCATGGCCTCGATCACGGCGAGCGGCAGGCTCGTATAGCGCATGGGACTGAACAAGAAGCGGTAGCCGGCCATGCGCCGGTGGAGATCGCGATAGGGAATATCGCCCAGTCCGCCGATGTCTGCGCTTCCCATGCCAGCCAGGTCGAGCGGCACGCGGTCCCGCATCGATCGAACGAGGTCGTATCCAGTCGCCCGGCCCCGATGCGCGATGTCATTGGCGACGACGATACCCGCCGCCCGGTCGCCGCGATAGCGGGCCTCGGGATCGATGACCGCCGTGTGCTCGATGACGCGCACCGGGCAATCGCGGTTGTCCCACATCAACCGGTTGTAATGCGTCACGTGGACCAGCAGGGTGGAAAATGACGAGGCGGGATGAATGCTCTCGACGGCGTGCGGTTTTGGGATGTTGTGTTCCAGATAGATGGACGGTATCTCGAATTGGTCGTCGCCAAGCAATGCGGGACCGTCGACCAGGAGATTCCGGGGCGACTGATAGACGACCAGATCGATCCGCTCGGCGCGCACACGCTTCGCCGGCACCTCGCGCACCCATTCGGGCATATCGAATGTCTGCCCGCGGCCGCCATAGCCATTCGTGCGCTCAGGTTTGATCGGCAGGATCCAGTCGTGTTCGATCTGGGTGAGGTTGTGAAGATAGCTGCCATGGATATGCCAGATGAGAATGCTCGATCTCCGCATCACACCCTCCAAGCCCGGGCCGGATACGGGATGCCGGCGGCGTGGTCCGGCCGGTTGTCGCGTCGCGCAACCATCACATCGCGGCACTCGGAAAGCACACGTTCGACCGAAATGTTCGAGATGCTGCTCTCGTCCCGGGCTCTGCCCAGCGCTCCGTCGATCACGCGATGCCGTTGCCGGTCGAGCGGCGCCCAGCGGCTTGGATTGCTCGGCCCCACCAGCACGATGCTCGGTGTTTCCCTGGCGGCGGCGATATGAGCCGCCCCGGTATCGTTGGTGACGAGCAGATCGAGACGATCGACCACCGCGGCTAAATCACCGAGACTGGTCCGGCCGGCCAGATTCAGTACATTGCCGCGCAATCGCGCCTGCAGGTAGGTGACCAATGCCTGCTCAGAGGCGGCGCCGGTCAGGACGATGGAGACATCGAACTCGTTCTGAAGTAACAGGCCCAGCCGGGCAAAGCGCTCGACCGGCCAGCGTCTCGATTGGAGTTTGGCGCCACAATGCAATCCGATAGCGGGCCGATCGGTCGGCAAGTCTCTGAGCAGGACGGAGGCCGACTCCAATTCGGTTCGTGTAATCGGAAAACGCAGGCGGTCGCTCCCACGCGCGCCCAGCACCCCGGCGAGTCGCAACCAGCGCCGGATTTCCGATTCGTTCTCCTGCCATTCCAATGCCAGCGAGAGCGGACAGGGAACGGCGTTCCCGGGGCGGAATCCGATCGAGGCGCGGGCACCAAGCGCATCGACGAACCCGTTGGCGATCGTGCCATCACCGTGGAGTTGTATTGCCAGGTCGAACCGTTCGGCGCGCATGCGTTCGAGGAACGAAGCTGTGCGCGCTGGATCGTATGGAACCTCCGGGATACCCGGGTATCCCGGGAATTCCTCGAAGCGGTCGACCACCTCGAACCGGTCGAGCAGCTCAGCCGTCCAGGGAAGACCGATCAGTGTCGATTTGGCTCGTGGATACCGGTCCCTGAGCGCGGTCAGTGCGGGAACGGCGCAGAGAAAATCCCCCAGATAGAGCGCGCGGAAGATTGCGATCTTCGCCGGTTCGTTGGGAAGGGTCTGGCGCATCATTGCCTCCTTCAAGCGGCGACCGCGCCGGCGAGCAAGGTGCGCGCGCTTTCGACGACGGTGCTGGGCGCAACGCCGGTCAGACAACGCTGGTGACCGTGCGGGCAGATCCGGCTATAGCAATGCCGGCAGGGGACATCCTCGTACAGCAATCGATGCGGTGCGTTCCACGGGCGCCACTCGCCGGGCGGATTGGTGAGCGCGAAGAGCACCACACTCGGGGTACCCACGGCCGCGGCGAGATGCATCGGCCCGGTGTTGTTGGTGATGACCAGATCGGCCATATCGAGCAATGCCGCCAACTGTCCGAGTGGCCAGTGGCCCACTCTTGGATGGACCGAACGCCGGGTCCGTGCGGACAAGCGATCGAGGATCGCATCGACGACAAACCGCTCCGATTCGACACCCGTGACGACGATCCGCGCATCGAGATCGCGCACGAGCTGGTCGATGACCTGAGCAAAACGCTCCGGCGGGTAGGTACGTGCTGGCATGCTGCATCCGGGGTGGACGACCATGAGGGGACGCCGGCTCGGGCCGATTTGCTCCTCTACCCATCGGCGAGCAGTGGTTCTAGCTGCATCAGGAATATCGACCGCGAGATTGCGTGCATGACCAGCGAATCCGGCGGCACGAACGAGCGCGAGGTTACGTTCGACCTCATGGATCGATTCCATGCCGGGAATCGATCGCGTCGTCAGTAAGGATCCGCTCGCATCGAAGGAATAACCAAGGCGCAACGGAATACCGGCGAGATAACAGAGATAGGCGGCCGGCAGGCTGCTTTGGCGAAAGGACGTGAAGACGATCGCGGCATCGAATCGACGATCCCGCAAACGGGCGATCGCATCCATTTCCCGGATTGGATCGTGGGGGATCCGGCGCCAGGGATCGACCCACGGCGCTTCATGAACGATGCACTCACCGACACCGGGCAACAACTCGCCAGCGCCGGCTCCGGCCGGAGAACAGAGCAAGGTGATGGAGGCTCCAGGCAGACGCTCCGCCAGCGCCTGCACCGCTGGTCCGATCAGCAGCACATCCCCCATATTGTCGAGGCGCACGACGAGCACCCGGCGGACCGATTGCCATTCCATGCGCATCACCCGCCAACCCCGGCAACGTCGGTTCTCTGCCGGTAACGAATCGATTCGATCAACCGGGTCGTACTCCGCCCCTCGACAAACGGCAGGATTTCGATCCGGCCCCCGACAGCGGCAACGGCAGCCGCTTCGGGCAGATCTTCTGGCCGGTAGTCGCCGCCCTTGACGTGGATATCTGGGCGCAACGCGCAAATCAGGCGTTCGGGGGTGTCTTCCTCGAAGATCACGGCAATGTCGACCGATTCCAGCGCGGACACCAGCGCCAGCCGATCCCGTTCCGAATTGATAGGGCGGCTGGGTCCCTTCAACCGGCGGGTGCTGGCGTCCGAGTTGATCCCGACCACCAGCACATCTCCCAGCGCTTTGGCGCGCCGGAGCAGGTCGATATGGCCGACATGCAGAATGTCGAAAACACCATTGGTGAAAACGATCGACTTGCCATGCCGCCGCGCGGTATCGATCAGCGGCGCAATCGATCCCACGCCCGTATCCGCCGCACGTTCGGTCAGGTTCACCCGGCGCACGAGCTCCTGCCGGTCGACCACGGAGGTGCGCTCCTGGGTTATGGCCAATAGCGCGGCTTCGACGCCAATTTCGGCGGCCTGGCGCGGGAACGCCTGGGCGGCCAGCGCAAGCGCGACCGCCGCAACGAAGGTGTCGCCCGCGCCGATATCCTGCGCGGCGCCGACCGGGCGGGAAGGGATATGCGTCGTGGTTCCCTGCCGGTCGAGCAAGAGCGCGCCATCGCCGGCAAGGGTGACGATCAACGAATCGACATCGACCAGCTCGCGCAATTCAGCCGCAACCGCGGCCGCATGTTGCAGGGGGGTCGATGGCAGCGCGCCGGTTTGGGCGCCGACTGCCTGGCAGGCTTCGGCAAGATTCGGGGTCATGACATGTGCGCGGAGGCCCGCATAGCGCAGCGGATGTTTCGCGTCGATGGCCAGGACGAACCGTCGTCGATCGCGATAGTCGGCCAGTTGTCCGATGAGACGATCGTCGATGGTGCCGTAGCCATAATCGGAAACGACGAGCAGATCGCATTCCGCGATCGATTCCTCGAGGGTCTGCCGTAATCGCTCGCGGACCCTCCCGTCATCTGCGCATGTCGAACCGGAATCGAGCCGCACCAGATATTGGCCGCTGGCCGCGATGCGGAGTTTGTGCAAGGTTGCGCAGGAGGAATCGGCGATGAGTCCAGCCGTCGAGACGCCACCGGCTTCCAGCGCGGCCCGCAATGTCGAACCCGCGCTATCGGCGCCGGCGAGCCCGGCAAAGCGCACCACGGCGCCCAGAGCCGCCAAATTGACAGCGACATTCGCCGCGCCTCCGGGCAAAGACCGTTCGCCGGTCCAATCGACCACCGGCACCGGTCCCTCTTTGCAGATACGCGTCACCGCGCCATCGACATAGGTATCGAGCATGGCATCGCCGACGACGACGGCGCGCAGCCCCTCGAATCCGGTAACGATCTCGGTCGGTGTTTTCGATCGGCGGAGACTCGCTCGCGGTCGGAATTCATAGACATTCATTGGATGTTCGCTCCCACACGGGCAGGGTGGATCGACGCCTGCTCCACCATTCCCGCCAGGTAATGAACCATCACGAGATGCAGCTCCTGGATGGTCGGGGTTTCGGTGGAGGGCGCATGGATCGAGACGGTGGCCAGTTCGGAAAGCCGGTTCGGGCCCTCACCGGTCAACGCGATGACCGAAAGCTCACCGGCCAGCGCCTCATGGGCAGCGCGGATGAGATTCTCGGAATTGCCGCTGGTGCTGAACCCGACGAATACATCGCCCGGTCGTCCGAGCCCCGCCACCTGGCGGGCAAACACTTCGTGATAGCCGTAATCGTTCGCGACCGCGGTCAGCGTCGACATGTCGGTGGTGAGCGCTATGGCCGCGAAGGGAGCGCGTTCGCACAGAAACCGGCCAACCAGCTCCGCCGCGAAGTGCCCGGCCTGCGCGGCGCTTCCGCCATTGCCGGCCGCAAGCACTCGCCCGCCATTACCCAAAGTCGCCGTCAATATCCCGGCAGCGTGGGCGAGCGGAGCGGAACATTCATCGAGCCGGGCGAGGGCGTCCATGAGGCAGGAACGGCCGCGCAGGAGCGCCGCTGTCTCTGGTCGAATGAACGTCGTCATGTTCGGTCCTTCCTGGTGGTTCGGGTTGAGTAGGGGCGCCAGTTCGACCGGGCTGCGCGCGCAGGATTGCGATTCGCCCAACCGATCACTTTACAAAGCTAAGAGAGAACCGGGTACGGCAATTGGCGACCGGGAATCGGCAAAAAAACGACCCAGACCGGCCGACCCAAACTCGCGCCGCATTCCACCAATCCGGCGTCAGCGCAAGCGATGTGTTCTCTTCGGTTCCGTCCGCTGGACGCGAGCAGCGGTTTCGCAACTCCGCGTCTCTGGACGTTGTTTCGACCGTAGCGGCTCGATCCGCGTGCTGGAAGAGCGGCCGGCCACTAGTCGGCAAACGGCATGAGATGACACGCAGCGATTTCCACAGATTTCGCGCCGCGACACCGGACGTCCCCTCGCGTGCGGGAGCGAGTGGTCAAAACACTCCGTTGTAGACGGCACAGGAGCGGCACAAATCGGGCGGATCGTCGGAATCGAGCTGCGCCCGGAATGCCGCGAACCCCGAATCGTTCCAGATCTGCTCGGCACCCTCTTCGATCATGTTGCCGAAATTCGCCCGGTCGGGCGTCGACACCATGCAGCAGGGCATTGCCAGCCCCTGATAGCTGACATAGGCCTGTTTCCAGGGCCAGCTGCAACGCTGGCGGCCAGGGGTACCCGGCGGATGGACCCGCGGCTGGATGTGCGGCAATCGCACATCGACCTCGAGCTCACCGGCAACCCGGCGTGCTTCATCGAAGTAGAAATCCACCCGAGCGGGGTCTTCGTCCACCAGCGTCTGCTCGTGTACGAACTCGTGCATCGGCCGGTAATGCGCCGGAAGCTGCTCTTCCCCGAAGTCATGGCAAAGATGCTGCACCCAGAGATTCTCCATCTCCCAATGCGCGGCAAAGCGGACCAGATCCGGCAATTCGTGCAGATTCTGGCGCATGATGACGCTGACCATATGCACGGCGGGCCGCTTCGATTCCGATCGACGGCGGGCATCGCGGAGCAAGCCGAGACTCCGGACGACCTTGTGCAGTTTGGAGCGGACGCGAATCCGCTCGTACATTTCCGGGGTCGCGCCATCGACCGAAACATGCAGCCGCGCCAACCCGCTGGACACGCAGGCAGCCGCGCGCCGCTCGTTCAGCAAGGTCAAATTGCTGTTCGTGCTGACGGTGATGCCTTTATCCGCGGCGTATCTCACCATATCGAAAAAGCGCGGGTGCATCATCGGTTCGCCCAGCCCTTGCAGATGCAATTCCTCCAGCTCGTCGAATTCGTCGACGAGCTTCACGAACGCATCGAATTCCATGAACGCCAGGGGGCCGAACGGCGGGCCGTCCTGCCGGAACTGGATGGAGCACATCTGGCAACGCAGATTGCACTGCCCCACGGGCTCGATTTGCAGGAAATGCGGGAGGTCCAGATGTTCCATACGTTGATCCCTTCGACTGGTAGAAACGCGCGTGGTGTGGCGATGGGAAGTGGCAAGCTGGCCGGAAGGGCCACGACCGAACCGGCTCCGCCCGCCGGTGGGTCGCTCGAATGGTAGGGCGGCATCGCCCGGACTGGCAGATTCGGCAAGGAGCAGATCGAGCCAGTTGGCCCATCTTGCCCACGACCGGCATCGCGATCCAGCGGACCGGTCACCCCAGCTCGGAGAGACGGATCATCGCGAGGTGGGCATATGCCCGGAGTCGAGACATGGAAATGCACACGATCGGTGACAATCCATACGAATGCAGGTTTGTCGTAATCGAGCGGTGACATCCGGTTTCGGGACGAACATCGGGTGCGCTGGTCGGTTTCGGTTCGATTTCGATGGAGAGGCATTGGCATGGCAGCAGACACACAGGCAGTCCCATCTCCCTTCGACGATCTTCAGCTCTCTGAGCTGCGGCGTCGAACATCGGCCAAGTGGCGCTATTTCCCCGAGGATGTGCTGCCACTTTGGGTTGCCGAGATGGATGCCTATGTCGCGCAGCCGATCGTCGAGGCGGTGCACGAGGCCATGCTGCTGGGAGACACCGGCTATCCGGCCGGGCCTCGTTTGCAGCGCGCCATCGCGTCGTTCGCAGCGGACCGCTGGGCATGGTCGTTCGAACCAGAAACCGCCATCACCATGACCGATGTGATGACCGGCGTTCTGGAGGCAACCAGGAAGATCAGCAACCCGGGCGATCCAATCGTGCTGACCCCGCCGATCTATCCCCCGTTCGCCAGCGTGACCAAATTGCTGGACCGACCGGTGATCCCGGCGCCGCTATCGAGCGAAAAACGACTCGATCTGAACAATCTGGAATCGGCTTTCGCGACCGCCACCAAGAGCGGTGGCACACCCGTGTTGCTGCTCTCGAATCCGCATAACCCCTCCGGAGCCGTGAATACCCCCGAGGAGTTGACTGAGGTCGCCAGACTCGCTCGCAGCTACGGCGCCCGGGTCGTCTCCGACGAAATCCATGCACCGCTGATCATGCCGACATCGACCTTTACCCCCTATCTCTCGGTCGAGGGCACGGGACCGGACATCAGTCTCACCTCGGCCTCGAAGGGGTGGAATATCGCGGGCTTCAAGGCGGCGATCATGGTTGGCGGCGACGACGCGATTGCGGAGGTCAAGGAGCTCGATCACCGCACGGGTACGCATCCCGGCCATATCGCCATCATCGCCCATAGCGCCGCCTACGATCACGCCCGAGCCTGGCTGGATGGAGCGATCGCGGGTATCGACCGAAACCGCCATCTGCTCGCCCGCCTGCTGGAGCAACATTTGCCGGGCACCTGCTACACCCCGCCGGAAAGCACCTATCTCGCCTGGATCGATTGCCGGGCATTGGAGTTGGGCGACGATCCGGCCAAGATCTTTCTCGATCTCGGCCGGGTGGCGCTCAACTCCGGGATTCCCTTTGGCGACGGGGGCGCCGGTTTCGTCCGGTTCAATCTGGCAACCTCGCCGGCGATCATCACCGAAGCGGTCGAACGCATGGCTGGCGCGGTAGATGCGTATCGCAAGAACCCGGTGGGCATTCCCGCCTGAGCGTGCCACCAGGTTTCGATCGAGTTTCTATGGACATGCAGGGACGCCGCGGATGCTTAGATCCGCGGCGTTCGGCTTCGGAGCGTTCTCTCGATCCGGCCAGTCGCTATCCGGCGAGCAATCGCTGCTTGGCGGTTTCGAATTGCTCGTCGGTCAGAATGCCCTGGGCTTTGAGATCGGCCAGCTGCTGAAGCTGCGCCACCAGATCGCCCCCCGCGGCGCCCTGCGGCGCGGGTTGGGACGCAGGCGCCGGTGGCTGAGACGCCGCGACCGCGGCCTGAGCCGCCTGCTCGATGGCCGCCTGTTGTTGGGCAGCTTGTTGCTGCGCGGCGGCCTGTTGTTGCGCGGCTTTCTGATGCTGCTTGGAGGCAACCGAACCGGACACCGCGGTGGCGGTGCCGGCCACGACCGCGGTCGTGGCCATGGTTCCCAACAAACTCGGGCGGCCGCGCCGCGCTGGTCCTCGCAATACCATCTGTTCTGTTCTCCTTTGGGTAGCGTTCGAATGAGCGGGGAAATGCCGACCCGAACGAATCGTTCGGGTTCCGAATCAACCGGCGAATGACTCCGCCGCGACGATCGCATCGTGCGGAATGCGTTCCGCGAGCACCACCTCACCACCGGCGCCGCGCACCGCCGTCGCGAACCGCATGGCCCAGATATTCTCGAAGAGCACGATCATCTCGGAGGAGTTCGGTTCGAGCATCGATTCGAGCCGGGCGAGATCGTCCTCGGACACGAATCCGCTGACATCATCGACCAATGCATCGACGCCGGCAAGCTCGCCTGCGTCCAGCTCACTCAGCTCGATCCGGGTCGTCATGCCACCGGCGTCCTTCGAAACGAAAACGAAATCGATGATCCGGATCGTGTTCGATTTCACCAGATCGGCAATCGCGGGGGCTATCTCCCCCTTGAATTGATTTCCCGGAAACTTGATTACGACGAGCTCGACTGGTCCCAACGCCATTGATCTTCCTTTTCGAGAATCCGACGGTTCGACAATACGGCCGTCATCCTGCCGGACGGACGATACAACGAAATCCGACGTGATTGGTACCCGTGTCGACCGGATGATTCTGCCGGGCTGCGGGCCGGTATCGGCGGCAGTAGTTCTCGGCGCAGGCAAACGAGCCGCCTTTGAGCACCTTGCGTGGGGTAGGTGCGCCGGGTGCGTTCGGGTCGATACTCTGCTCCCGGTTGGGGCCGCGAGGATCGAGCTCCGGCACGGAACAACAACTGCGGGGCGCCTCGGCGTGTCCGGCATACCAGTCGGATGTCCATTCCCAGACATTCCCGATCATGTCGAAGAGTCCATAGTCATTGGGCGGAAACGACGCCACCGGCGCCGTTCGCTCGAATCCATCGAGCGCCAGATTCTGCCAGGGAAATTCCCCTTGCCAGTAGTTCGCCAGCATTCTGCCCCGCGGGGCCAATTCGTCACCCCAGGCGAATTCCCAGCCCTCGTGTCCGCCGCGCGCGGCGAATTCCCATTCGGCTTCGGCAGGCACATCCTTGCCCGCCCAGACCGCATAGGCGGAAATGTCCTCCCAGGCGACATGGACGACCGGATGCTTTTCACGGCCCTGGATCGAGCTTTCCGGACCTTCCGGATGTTTCCAGTCGGCGCCCGGTTTCCAGGCCCACCACCGATAGTGATCGACGAGCGGCACCCGCCCCGGCGGTGGCGCGAAAACGACCGACCCGGCGACGAGATTCTCCGGATCGGCTCCCGGATAGTCTTCCAGCAGCGGAATCCGTTCCGCAACCGTGACGTAGCCGGTCGCCTTGACGAATTTGCGGAACTTGGCGTTCGTCACCTGAAATCGGTCGATCCAGAACCCCTGGACGGTCACCCGGTGCGCGGGGGCCTCCTCGGCATAATGATGGTCGGATCCCATCGTGAACGTCCCGCCCGGAATCCAGACCATGTCGAGATCGGGTGGCGGACCCGGGGCCAGCGACCCATTCGACTCGATTCGCCCATTCTCGGTCATTCGATCGTCCAATCAAACATCGTCCGCACAGCCACTCCAGAACGTCCAGGTGCTCCATCGACACAACGGTGGCATATCCCACGGGGATTCACCAGCCATACACCGCCACATAACGCCAGCTCGTTTTGTCGAAAGGCTCCCCTCGCCAGCCGCCATACCGGTGATGCAAGCGCAACCCGGCGATACGCGCCATCAGATCGAGCTCGCTCGGCCAGACGAAGCGGGTCACGATGGGAGCCATCGTGATGCCCTGCTCGGAGAGCGTGACATGGTTCTCGTCGAGCGTTTGCGTGACGAT
Source organism: Thermomicrobia bacterium (assembly GCA_044464585.1). GTDB lineage: Bacteria > Chloroflexota > Chloroflexia > Thermomicrobiales > UBA6265 > JAMLHN01. The sequence goes on along the minus strand of JBIQLF010000001.1, from coordinate 51,792 downwards.
ATCGAACCGAGCCACATCGAATGTCACGGAATCCAATTCGACGGCTTCCGCGTCGACATATTGCATCCCGCGCAAGCAAACCATTTCGGTGGGCATCGCGGCTTCGATGACGAACACCCCATCCTCGGTCAAATGACGGGCCACCTGCTCGAAACAGCGCACCTGCTTTTCCTGGGTCAGCAGGTTGTAGAAGGTATTGAAGACAACGAAGATGAGACGGAATGTGCCGTCGACCGCCACCTCGGCGTAGTCGCCCATGGTCACCGGAATCGCATCGCCCCCCGGTTTCTTGCGAAGCTGATCCACCATCGCCCGAGACAGCTCGATGCCGTGCACCTCGAGTCCCCGCTGGCACAGCGGCAATCCGATCCGGCCGGTGCCAATCGCCAATTCCAGCACCGGTCCGCCGCGCGCCTGCTCTACGAGAAAGTCGATGGTCTCCGCTTCGTCCCCGCGCAGATATTCGTCATAGCGCTCGGCGGTGCGCTTGCCGAAACTCTTCGCCGGATCGAAATTCCGCATTTGCCGCGCTCCATTCAGGTTCGATCGAGCTATCAGCCCGGCCGCCGGCGATCGGCTTGTGCCACAGTATCGGCCAGTCGTTCCAGCACGTCGATCGCCCGTTCGAGATCGGACCGCTCGCCTGGGAGCAGGGTGGCATCGATCGCCAGCGTCAACCACTCCTGTCGCCGCTGGAGCACCTGCCGGAGCAGCTCACGCCCCGGTTCCGTCAACAGGATGACGGTTTTCCTGCGATCGAGCGGATCGGGTTCGGTCGCGATATACCCACACGTTCTGAGATTCGCCAACTGCTGCGCGACCGCCTGGGGTGTGATGCGCTCGGAATTCGCCAGCGCGGCGGCCGTTCCCGAACCGTTCGTGTCCAGATACCGCAGGATCGAAACCTGGGTCAGGGAGAGATCCGTGACCTCTCGGCGGGCATCGCGCAATCCGGTGCGCAGCTTGCTGACGGCCACCGCGAGCCGCGCGGCCTGATCCCCGGGGTTCGGTTTTGGATTGGTGCTCATACGCTGATTCTACCGGTCGTGCCAGGCATTACGCAAGTTGCTTGTTTATCTGCTACGCTCATATGATGAATCGAGAAGCGGTTGATAGATCGGAAGGATCGCGATGAGCGTCAGGAGTCGTGCCGGTTCGAGTTTCCGCACGACTTTTCTCTCGCTGCGCAACCGCAATTTTCGCTTGTTCTTCGTCGGTCATCTGATCTCGAATACGGGCAATTGGCTGACCAATGTCGCTCTGACGCTGCTCGTGCTGAGTCTGACCGACAATGGACTGGCCATCGGCATTCTCGCGGCCTGCCAGTACGGTCCGGTCTTCTTTCTCTCGGCCTGGGCGGGTGCCGTGGCCGACCGGTCGGACAAACGGCGCTTTCTGTTCGTCACCCAGTCGCTGGAAATGTTCCAATCGTTCGGTTTGGCGATCCTGGCATTTCTGCCGCATCCGCCGCTGGTGGCCTTCTATGTCTTCGCCATCTTTGGAGGCACCCTGCTGGCATTCGACAACCCGCTGCGGCGCTCGTTCGTGCCGGAAATGGTGCGTCAGGACGATATCGCCAATGCGGTCGTGCTCAACAGCCTGATCGTCAATACATCACGCATCTTCGGCCCGACGCTGGCCGGCGTGCTCATCGTGACGTTGGGTTATGGCTGGTGTTTCGCGATCGACGGGTTGTCATATCTGGCCGTGATTCTCTGCCTCTATCTGATGCGGCCATCCGAGCTGCGACGGCGTCCGCCGAAACCGCGCGCGAAAGGAGAGGTGCGCGAAGGGATCGCTTATATCCGCTCGATTCCGATCCTCTGGATTCCAATGGTTATGCTCGCGGCGATCGGTATCCTGGCCTACAACTTCACGGTCACCCTACCGCTCTTCGTGACCGGCGCATTGCACAGCAACGAAGCGGCGTTCACCTTTCTGTATGCCACCTACAGTTTCGGCTCGGTCATCGCGGCGCTGGTGGTCGCCAATCGAGGGCTCGTTTCCGTGCGCACGATCGTCGCCGGCGCGGCACTGTTGGGATGCTGCATGCTGGCGCTCGCCTCGATTCCGAATGTGACCAGCGCGTTTCCGGTCATGTTCCTGCTCGGCGGCGCCAGCATTCTCTATATGACCTCGACGACCGCCAATGTGCAGGTCACCGCCCGATCCGATATGCATGGCCGGGTGTTGGCATTGCAAAGCTCGCTGATGATCGGCGGTACCCTCTTCGGCGCGCCGATCCTCGGCGGGCTTGCCGATCTGGCCGGAAGCCGGGCGCCCATCCTGCTCGGTGGAATCGTCTGCCTGACCGCCGCCGCATTCGGCGCGGTAACCCTCAAAACCAGAGCACCAGACGAAATCAGATTCCTTCGCAACCAGGCACAACGTCAGGGTTGACGGCCAAACGCCGCATCGATCGCGCGGTCGTAGATCGCCTTGCTTCCCGAATCGCGCAGAACGATGCGAATCGTGCGCACCGAACCCGAACGCTCGTCGCGAGCGCGAACATACGCGACGAGCGTCCGGGCGACGACCGCCGCCGCTTCCTCGACGGGATAGCCGTAGATACCGGTCGAGATCGAAGGAAACGCGATCCGCTCGAAACCGGCCTCGTCCGCCAGCGCGAGACTCTGGCGCCAGGCGGATGCGAGCAATTCTGCTTCATGGCCGCGCTCGCTTCCGTATCGCGGTCCGACGGCGTGAATGATGCCCCGAATCGGTATGTCGAATGCCGGGGTCAACCGCGCATCGCCCACCGGACACCCACCCAGTGTTGCGCACCATGCATCGAGTCGGGGACCCGCCTTGGCAAAGATCGCGCCGCACACCCCTCCTCCACGCACCAATGCACTATTGGCCGCATTGACGATCGCATCGGTTCGTTCGTCGGTCAGGTCGCCGATGGTCGTTTCGATCTGTACCTTGTCGATCATGGTCAGGCGCTCCTTCCCTCATGCCGGCTCGCTTGCTGGCATGATTCTGCAACGATTCGCCTGGGCTGGCGATGAACTGAAGATCGCGAAGACCGTAGAATCGGGACTGATTCGCTCCGGGCAGAATGCGCCGGAGACCGAACATCTATCAGACGAGGGCGCCAAGGTGAACAATCCACCGATCGTCGACGCGGATACCGCGCTGCAGCTGGTGCAATCCGGGGACCGCGTTTATCTCCATGAAGCGGCGATGGCGCCGTTCGAGCTTATCGATGCGCTCTGCCGGCGGGCTATGGATTTGACCGGGGTGGAGACGGTCTCGTTGCATACCGAGGGGCCTGCTCCGCACGTGGCGCCGCATTTGCAGGGGCGCCTGCGGCACAACGCGCTCTTCGTCGGATCGAATGTGCGCGCGGCGGTCAACGACGGACGCGCCGACTACACACCGGTTTTTCTTTCGCAAATACCGGCGCTCTTTCGCGGTCCATTGCCGCTCGATGCCGCCCTCTTGCAGGTTTCACCCCCGGATGCCCATGGGTTCTGCCGGCTCGGAGCGTCGGTCGCGTGCGCCCGGGCGGCATCCGACACCGCCCGCATCGTCATCGGACTGGTGAATCCCCGCGTTCCATGTGTCATGGGCGCGTCCGCCATCCATATCAGCCGCTTCACCGCGCTGGTCGAAACGGACCGTCCCCTGCCGGAACATGAACTTGCACCGATTGGGCCGATCGAACGCATGATCGGCGAACAGGTGGCCGCGCTCATCCCAGACCGCGCCACCTTGCAGATGGGCATCGGCGGTATCCCCAACGGGGTGCTGGCGTCGCTCACCGATCGCCAGGATTTGGGGGTGCATACCGAGATGTTCTCGGACGGCCTGGTCGAGCTGGTCGATCGTGGTGTCATCACCAACCGGTACAAGAACACGTGGAATGGCCGGGTGGTGACCTCGTTCGCGGTTGGCTCGCAACGACTCTACGAATTCGTGGATGGCAATCCCTTCGTCGAGTTCCATCCGTCGGACATCGTCAACGACACGCGGGAAATTCGCAAGATCGACGGAATGGTAGCGGTCAATTCGGCGCTGGAGATCGATCTGACCGGACAAGTGGTTGCCGACTCGATTGGGGAGTCGATTTTCAGCGGGATCGGCGGGCAGATGGATTTCGTCCGCGGCGCGCAACTGGCAACGAACGGCCGCGCCATTCTGGCGCTGCCCGCGACCGCCAAAGACGGCGCCGTGTCCCGTATCGTTCCCACGTTGAATCCTGGCGCCGGGGTCGTGACGACCCGGGGCCACGTGCAATATGTGGCTACCGAATACGGGGTCGTCGATCTGAGCGGGCAACCCATTCGGCGACGGGCCGAGATGCTCGCTTCGATCGCGCATCCCGATTTCCGCGCCGAACTGCTCGATTCGCTCACCCGCCGGTTCCATCTCATGCCGCCAGCCCGATAAGGAACCGACCGGATCGTTCGGTTTGGGCCAGAATATATTCGGTGTACATCGGTTTCCGAAGGTGATCGCACGATTCCATGTGGAGACAATACGAAGTCCGTCCTCGCTGGGGTATGGACCGCTTTGGACGGCGGGCCTCGCTGCGTCATTTTCGGACGGCCGGTCCGCTGCCAGCGAAAAAATTCGCCACGATGGCAGACGATGGCGGATTCGAGGTGATCGAATTTCCGCCGAGCGGCGGAGGCGACTTCCAGCCACGCCGTAAACCGCGCCCGGCGCTCCGCCTGGAACGCCGGGGTGGAGTCGCCCGTTTTCTCCTGCTCGTTCTCGTCGAATTCCATCTGCCAGCTCCCTGATTCGAGAAACCGAAACCGCCCGCACTCCGGGGTTCCACCCGGTGCGCATCGTTTCTGTTGTCACACCGAATCAGAGGAGTTCCATTCTTGGCCAGAGCCATCCCTTCGCCGCGCAAACCGGCGATCGCTCGATTATTGCAAACAGAATTTCGCGGATATAGCCAGGAAGCTGCCCGGCGCGACGCGGTTGCCGGATTGACCGTTGCCGCCGTGGCATTGCCGCTGGCGCTCGCGTTCGGGGTCGCCAGCGGTTCGACGCCTGCCGCCGGTCTGGTCACCGCCATCGTCGGCGGATTTCTGATCGGGCTGTTGGGAGGCGCACCCTACCAGATCAGCGGTCCGACCGGCGCCATGTCGGCGGTGCTCATCACCGTCGCCAACCAGCAGGGGATGCGCGCGCTCTGGATCGCAGGTCTGATGGCGGGGATATTGATTCTCGCGATCGGTCTGTTCCGGTTGGGTCGCATCGTGAATCTCATTCCGGCTCCAGTTATCACCGGATTCACCAGCGGTATCGCGCTCGTCATCTTCATCGGTCAGATCGACAACTTCCTCGGGGTCAGCACCCCGGCGGAGGAACGGTCGATTCTGAAACTGGCGGGATATTTCCGTCACCCGCTGCCCCCCGTGGATTGGCAGGCGATCGGCTGTGGGTTGATCGTGCTCATCACCATGCTGGTTCTGCCCCGGCTCCGGCCGATTCGCGGTATTCCGGCGGCGCTGCTCGGGATCGCGCTTGCCACCGGGATCGCCTGGGCATTGGGCTGGAATGCCGCCACGATTGGCACGATTCCGCGCAGCATCGTGCTGGAAGACCGGTTGATCCCGACCCGTTCCGACCTTTCATTGGCGCCGCAGCTCATCGTGCCGGCGCTGGCGATCGGAATGCTCGGCTCGATCGAGAGTCTGCTCTGTGGAATCGTCGGTGGCCGCATGACCGGGCAAAAACTGGCCGTCAACCAGGAGCTGATCGCCCAGGGCATCGGCAATATCGCGCTGCCCTTCTTCGGCGGCGTCCCGGCAACGGCAGCGATCGCCCGTACGAGTGTCGGCGTCAAAGCCGGGGGACTGACCCGCATGGTCAGCATCGTGCATTCGATCACCCTGCTGGCGGGCGCGCTCTTCTTCGGCGCGCTGCTCGGGCATATCCCGCTGGCCGCGCTGGCCGGGGTGCTTTTCGTCACCGCCTGGCGCATGAACGAATGGCATTCGATTCGTTATTACGCCGGTCACCGGCTTCCCGGAGCCATCGCCGCTTTTCTGGCTACGATGATCGCGACCGTCGCGCTCGATTTGACGCAGGCGATCGTGGTCGGGCTGGGATTGAGCGTGGTGCTCTTCCTGCGCCAGGCTGCCCGCCTGGAGGTGAATACGGCTCCCGTCCGCTGGGAGGAAACCGGAATCGTGGCTCGACGGTTCCCCATCGCGCAGGTGGTCTACATCACCGGTCCGCTCTTCTTCGGATCGGTCAATCAACTGGTCGAGCGCCTGGAAGAATTGCCATTCAGCAAGACGCTCATTCTGTCGATGCGGGGGGTGCCGATGGCCGATGTGTCCAGCGCGCAGGCAATCGAACATCTCTGGCGCCGCCATGTCGATGCCGGGGGCACGATCTATCTGGCCGGTTTGCAACCGGCGGTGCGCAAAATGCTCGACGATGCCGGGCTCATTGCCGAAATCGGCGAACAGCACATCTTCTGGAGTGCCAATCAGGCCATCGACCGCATCGCCGAATTGCATCGTCACGCGGAACGGGAAACATCGCCGCTGCCGCCTCCGGATGAGAGCCTGGATGAATTGCCGCTGGGTATTTCTCGAGTCTGACAATACGGCAGGCAGCGGAAGGCACACGATGGCTGAATCATTCCTGAAATCTTCCTGATTTGCCTTCAGGATCGATATTCAGCGTGATATAAAGCTCGGAACAATGCTCTTCCCAAGGGTGAAGAGACGCGCGATCGCCGGGGGCTGCCTTGGCGATCGTTCGTCTCCGACATGAAACCGAGGCTCTCATGACCCAATCGTTCGACAGTGCCCGCGCGTATTCACGCGATCATGGCCACGAATTCATCGATCAACTCCTGGACTTCCTGCGCATTCCCAGTCTTTCCGGTAGTCCCGAACGAGCGAGCGACGTCGCTGCCGCGGCGGCCTGGCTAGCGCAGAACATGCGGGATTCGGGGTTGGAGCATGTCCAGGTCATGTCGACCGCGGGCCATCCGGTCGTCTATGGCGATTGGCTGCACGCGGGCAAGGACAAACCAACCGTATTGGTCTACGGCCATTACGACGTGGTGCCCGCCTCCAAATCCGACGGTTGGGATACCGAGCCATTCGAACCGGTGATTCACGATGGCAAGATCTGGGCACGCGGCGCCACCGACGACAAGGGTCAGCTGTTCATTCATGTCAAGGCATTCGAGTCGTATCTGAAATCCGGATCGACCCCGCCCGTGAATATCAAATACCTGATCGAGGGCGAGGAAGAAATCTCCTCTCCCAATCTGCGGCCGTTCATCGAGGAACACCAGGAGCTGCTGGCTGCCGACGTTTGCATCATCAGCGATTCCTCGATGCCCTCCATCGAGCGGCCCGCGATTACCTACAGTCTCCGCGGCATGACCTATATCGAAATCACCGTCGAAGGACCCAGGGATGACCTGCACAGCGGCTTCTACGGCGGCGCCGTGCACAATCCCGCGCTGGCGCTGGTCGAGCTCCTCTCCCGGATGTTCGATGCAAACAACACCATCGCGGTTCCCGGATTCTATGACGACGTGATTCCCATCTCCGACCGGGAACGGGAGGAGATCGCCAAATCGGAGATAACGGAGCAGGAGCTGCTGGATGCCACCGGGGTCCCGCGGGTTTGGGGCGAAGACGAGTTCAGCATTCGCGAGCGGGTCAGCGCCCGGCCGACGCTGGAAATCAATGGCATCACCAGTGGCTGGGGCGGACCCGGACCGAAAACGATCATTCCGGTCAATGCAAAGGCCAAGATCAGCAGCCGTCTGGTTGCCAATCAGGATCCGCACAAGATCTTCGAGCTGCTGAAGGACTTTTTCGAATCGAACGCGCCGCCAACCGTGCGGGTCACGGTCGATCTTCTGACAACGGGCGAACCAGCCTATGTCGATTTCGAGCTTCCCGCGATGCAAGCCGCCAAACGCGCCTACGAAACCGGCTGGGGCGCCACACCGATCTTCGTGCGCGGCGGCGGTTCCATCCCCATCGTAGCGGACATCATGCACCTGTTGAACATGCCGGTGGTCATGATGGGCTTCGGTCTCGATACCGACGGTCTGCACGGCACCAACGAGCATTACAGCATCGAAATGTTCCAGCGGGGCATCGAAACAGCGATCGTCTATCTCGATGAGGTCGCTCGCCTCTAGCGACGACGGCGATATCCGCCGCCATGCCCGAAACCGGCGTTCATGATATCGAATCCGCAACTGCTGGCGACGAACCGGCCGCCGTCTCGACCGGTCATCTCCCAAGTGCCGAGGAAACCCGCGCGGCAGTCGAACATGCCTGGGATCGATTCAACAACGTACACGACGGCGCGGTGCCGCAGTATTACCCGGCGCTGGCCGAGGTCGATCCCGATCTGTTCGGAATCGCGATTGCATCGACCAGCGGCGCGATCTTTGCGGCCGGCGATGTCGATGCGCCCTTCACGATCATGAGCATTGCCAAACCGTTCGTGCTGGCGCTGGTATTGGAATCCGCGGGCGCCGATGCGGTGCGAACGCGCATCGGCACGAATGCCACCGGCTTTCCGTTCAATTCGGGGATCCCGGTCGAAATCCATCGCGGGCATCTGACGAATCCCATGGTCAATGCCGGGGCGATCGCCACGACCGGTCTGGTTCCAGGGAACACGATCGAGGAAAAATGGGACGCGATCGTCTCGACGCTCTCCCGGTTTGCCGGCCGGTCGTTGGTTTTGCACGACGATATCTTCGCTTCGGCATCGCGATCCAATCATCGCAACCGGGCGCTGGCAAACCTGCTCTATTCGTTCGGCCAGCTCGACGGCGATCCCGCCGACATCGTCGAGCTCTACACCCGCCAATCATCGCTGGCTGTCACGGCAGTCGATCTGGCGATCATGGGCGCGACATTGGCCGATGGCGGGGTGAATCCGAAAACCGGGGAACGGATCGCCAGTGCGGATGTATGCCGGCGCGTACTGGCCGTCATGGCCACCGCCGGAATGTACGAATCGTCAGGCGAGTGGCTTTTCGAGGTTGGACTCCCCGCCAAGAGCGGAGTCGGAGGCGGCATCATCACGGTCTCGCCTGGAAAGGGCGGACTGGCCACCTTCGCGCCCCCGCTCGATACCGCCGGCAACAGCGTGCGTGGACAACTAGTCGCGCGATATCTGGCCCATCGCCTGGGGCTCGATATCTTCACATCGCAACCCGACCCCGCCCACTATGCTTTTGCGAGCGCTTCCGAATCACATTCCTGGAAGGAAACAGCATGACCGACTGGTATCTGGCCGATCTCGAAGATCGCTTCATCCGCTATCTGAAGATCGATACGCAAGCCGACGAAGCGTCCCCGACCCGGCCGAGCACTTCGATCCAGCTCGATTTGCTGCGGATGCTAGCCGATGAGCTGCAAGAGCTTGGCGCCAGCGATGTGCGCCTGACCGACTACGGCGCGGTCATCGCCACGATTCCGGCCACGGTCGAGGGGGATATTCCGGCGATCGCTTTTCTGGCGCATGTCGACACCTCGCCGGCATTCCCGGCCAGCAATGTCACACCGATCGTGCACCGGAATTATCAGGGCGGCGATCTCGTTCTCTCGGAGCATCCTCCCGTACGCATTCTGGCCGCCGAAACGCCGTATCTGACGACTCAGATCGGCAATGACATCGTCACGTCGAGTGGTAACACGTTGCTGGGCGCGGACGACAAGGCCGGCGTTGCCATTGTGATGGCGATGGCGAAACACCTGCTCCAGGACCCCTCGATTCCGCACGGACCCATTCGCGTTTGCTTCACCCCGGATGAAGAGATCGGACGCGGTGTGCATCCGGATTTGCCAAAAGATCTGGGCGCCGATTTTGGCTATACGCTCGACGGTTCCGATCTGGGCGAAGTCGTCTACGAAACCTTCTCCGCGGACAAGGGCACCGTGCATATCGAAGGCGTTTCGATCCATCCTGGCAATGCCAAGGATGTGATGGTCAACGCGCTCCATCTGGCCGCCAAGATCGTGGATACCCTTCCGCACGCGACCCGGACTCCGGAAACCACCGAGGGTCGCCAGGGATTCATCCACATCTACCACATGACCGGCACCTCGGCGGCTGCTACCCTCGAATTCATCTTGCGTGATTTCGATGATGAGAAGCTGGCGGACCATGGCCGCATGCTCACCAGCGTTTGCGAAACCATCCAGCTCACCGAACCGCGCGCGAAGATCACCTGCGAGATCACGCCGCAATACCGCAACATGGGCAATTGGTTGCAAGACGATATGCGCCCGGTCGATCTGGCGCGCGAAGCCTGCGAGCAGCTCGGCATCGAGGTCATCTCCCCGCCCATCCGCGGCGGCACCGACGGATCCCGCCTGACCGAACTCGGTGTTCCGACCCCCAACATTTTCACGGGTATGCAGAACATCCACGGACCGCTGGAATACAACAGCCTGCAGGACATGGAAAAAGCGACCGCGGTCATCGTGCTGCTGGCGCAACTGTGGGCACGCGGATAACGGGGCATTCGCGCCGAATCGCATGATTCCGGCGCCAGGTTTCGGGAGGGAATCGGAGGGAGGGAGTCTATGGCACAAGCAGCAGCGCCCCCGGAGAATCGCGGATTCGTCAACAAGATGCTCGGCACCATCGAAAAGATCGGAAACAAGGTTCCGAGTCCGGTCATGATGTTCTTCTATCTCATCATCGGGGTCATCGTGCTTTCGGCGATCCTGAACATCATGGGGGTCAAGGTCACCGAGGAAATCATCGTTCCCAAACCGGAGCTCGTCGAACAGGGTTGGCTCCAGGGAGGGACCACCGCGCCGCAAGCATTACCGGTCGAATACACCGAGCTGGAGGGGTATGAGCTTACCGACGCCACGAATCTGACCGATTACACGGTCGAAACCGTCACGATTCCCATCCGCAGCTTGCTGACGGTCAGTGGCATCCGCTTTATCTTCACCTCATTCGTCAGCAATTTCGCCGGGTTCAGCGTCGTTGCCGTCATCTTCGTATCGATGATGGGTATTGGCGTTGCCGAGCACGCGGGTTTCATGGATGCGCTCATCCGCAAACTTGTCGCGGCGGCGCCCGGAAGCGCATTGACGTTCGCCATCATCCTGGTCGGTGGTCTGTCGAGTGTCGCCACCGATGCCGGATACCTGATCCTGATACCCCTTGCGGCCGCGGCCTTTCTCAGTATCAAACGGCACCCGCTACTTGGGCTGGCGGCTGCCTATGCCGGAGTGAGCGCGGCCTTCGCCGTCAACATCCTGATCGCGCCACTCGATGCGATGTTGACCGAAATGACCAATGAGGCGATCCATATCGCCGACCCGTCGAAATCGATCACGATCACGGCAAATCTCTATTTCTCGATCGCTTCGACCATCGTGATGGCGATCGTCATGACCGTCATTGCGGAAAAGGTCACCGCCAAACAACTTGGTGCGTACGATCCATCACAAGCCGAGGCAACGGACACCGCCGAGGATGCGGATCCGGCCATCGCCGCGAAACCGGCGCTCGATCCGGCTGCCGAGTCGAAGGGAATGCGCTGGGCAATCTATGCGCTCATCGCCATGGTTGTGGTGGTGCTGGCTTTGACACTACCGCACGGTGCTCCGCTGCGCGATCCAATCGATGGCAAAATCATCGGCAATACCCCATTCATGGACAGCCTGATCTTCATCATCACCTTGCTCTTCCTCGTGATGGGCATTGGGTATGGCTACGGAGCTGGCACCTTCAAATCGAGTGACGATGTGATTGCGGGGGTGACCAAGGCATTTGCCGGTCTTGCCGGTCTCATTTTCATGCTGCTGATGATCAGCCAGTTCATTGCCCTCTTCAACTGGTCGAATATGCCGAATGTCATTGCCGGCAAATTGGCCAACTGGCTGGGGGAGGCCGGGTTCAGCGAGATCCCGCTATTGATCGGGTTCATCCTGATCATTTGTTTGCTCGACATCATCATGCCCGGCGCGATGCCGAAATGGGCGATCTTCGCACCCATCTTCGTGCCGCTCTTCATGCACCTCGGGGTCGCTCCGCAAACCGTGTTGGCCGCCTATCGCATCGGCGATTCGCCGATGAACGTGATCACCCCGTTGATGGTCTATCTGCCCTTCATTCTGGTGGTGGCGCAACGCTATGTGAAAGACACCGGCATCGGCACGATCATCTCGCTGATGATCCCGTATACGCTGGTCGTGCTGCTCGTCTGGCTCATCTTCTTCATCGCCTGGTACGTGATCGGGATTCCGCTGGGACCGGGGTATTCGGTCGGCACGTAATCGCGTTTTTGGGACTTGGGTCTTGGGTCTTGGGACTTGGGTTTTGGGTCCGGGGAAGATGATGGACGATAGACCCGAGTACGCCACGGTCCTCCCGTGGCGTACTCGGGTCACATACGGGATTCGGGTGAACGATGCGGGCTGGCTGACGCTCCCCAGCATACGGGTGCGCGGGGGAGCGGCGTATCGGCTCC
>JBIQLF010000001.1:16672-39232 GCA_044464585.1 Thermomicrobia bacterium | reverse complement strand
TCCTATGAGGAGCTGGCGCCTGCATATGCGCGTTCGAGTGTGGCGAGATCGATTTTCGACATCGGCATGAAGGCTGCGACGACGCGCGCGACGGCATCCGGATCGTCAGCGCGCAACAGCTCCGGCAACCGCGCCGGGACGATCTGCCAGGAAAGACCGAACTTGTCCTCGAGCCAGCCGCATTGACCTTCCGTGCCCCCATCGGTGAGGGCATTCCAGTAGTGGTCGACCTCCTCCTGGTCCGTGCAACTGACACTGAACGAGAATGCCTCGTCCAGCTGGAAGTGCGGCCCGCCGTTCAGGATCATGACGCGCTGGCCATCGAGCTCGAACACGCCCACCATCATGCCCCCGGGCGGAACCGGACCGCCCTCGCCCCAGGCGGTGCGATCGACCACTCGCGAATTGGGGAAGACCGAAACATAGAAATCCATGGCCTCCTCGCCATCGTTGTCGAACCACAGGAACGGTGTCACTTTGTGCATCGTCGATGCCTCCTTTCCTGGGTAGTCGCCCGAGCTCACCGAATTTCGACCCGCGGATGAATATCGGAATAATTGACGGCAACGACGATGGAGTACGATCGGAGACGCCATGGCCAGTTACGAAAAACGCAACGACAACGCGGTTCCTCTCGGTATCGAAGTCATCGGATTCGATGGACAACCGATCGGTTATGTGCGAGAAGCCCGCGAGCATTACTTTCTCGTCGGCACCGACTCGATTCACGAGGATCTGGAAGTGCCTGTGCAGTCCGTGCTCGGTCTCCGGGACGGGAAGCTCTACGTGCATGTCACCCGCGACTCATCGAGCCGGGTAGACGACGAGGAATCGGCCCACCGGCTCGATGAAATGTGACTCGATGCGCGCTCGCCGGATCAACCAGCGAGCAATTCCTCGACCGTGACGAGCTGTAGCCCCTTGCTCTGGAAATACCGGATCATGTCACCGGTCGCTTTGCCATCGAGGCTGTCCGATGCCAGGTGCATCAGAATGATCGATCCGGCGCCCGATGGGTACATGCAGCGGTTCAGAATCTGCTGCACGGTCGCGCCATTCCAGCCGAGGGTATCGCACGACCACATCACGGTAACGTAATAGCCACCGGCATAGACATCGCTCAGCACGGACGCGTTGATGTCTCCATAGGGCGGTCGCCAATATGGGGACATCTGATACCCCGCCGTCTGCTGGACGATGGCTTCCGCGCGATCGAGCTGGCTCAGCCGCCCGCTACGGGTCGATACGATCGTCGAGGTCGATCCACCGGTGAACGATGGATGGTCCCAGGTGTGATTGATGAGCTGGTGTCCCTCGTTCACCATCCGCTGGACCAGATCCGGATTATCTCGTGCCCAGGTTCCGGTCATCCCGAAGGTCGCATGCGCGCCATATTGCGCCAATGCATCGAGAATCGTGGTGGCATATCCACGGTCGGTACCAGCATCGTAGGTGAGCGCGATCTTTCCGCTGCTCAATGACCCCTGATAGACGACGGACGCGCTGCCACCCGAGGGAGTCGGCGGGTTCGGTCGCGGTGTGACCGTACCATTCGGGGTCGGCAGCGGACCGCTCACCCGGGCCAGATAGGTGGATGCGACCCACCCCGTGATCGATCCCACCTGGATCTCGCACCAGGTGTAGCCGTTGGCAGTCACCGGACCACCCCTGACCGATCCGCGCTCCCCAGCGGCCAGCGTCCGAATGATCGCGCCCGAGGTCGATGGTTGTGAGCGGAAGTTCAGGGCGTCGGTCGTCCGGACGATATCGCCATATCCAAACGATCCGCATTTGGCCGGGGTCGATGTGATCGTCGGAGTCGTCGTGATCGTGGGCGTCAGCGATGGCGTCCGGGTCAGCGAGGCAGTGGGTGAAACCGTTGCGGTCCGGGTAATTGTCGCGGTCGGCGCAACGCCGACGCGTGCCAGGTACTGTCCCGAGACCCACCCGAGACCGCTGGACGTATCGACTTTCCACCATGTGGCACCACCGGCCGGTTGGGGACCGTCCACCACCGGCCATTGACTGCCGCCTGGCAATACCGTGATCACCGCGGCTCCGGTGCCGGGCCCCGCCCGCAGATTGAGACGCGTTGTCACTCGCACCAGGTCGCCGATCCCGATCGAGCCAGCATCGGCTGGCGTCGAGGTGGTTGTGCTCGATGCAACCGGTGTCGTTCCCGGAATGGCTCCCAAATAGCTGCCGGCAGCCCATCCCGTACCGAGACTGGTGCTGATCTGCCACCACTGGTACCCGTTCGCGCTCTGCGGACCGGCCAGCACCGTTCCTGTCATACCGGCGGGCATGACGGTTATGACGGCGGCGCCGGTTCCCGGTAGGGAGCGCAGATTCAGCCGTTGCTGCACCCGCACCGTGCTTCCGATGGCAATGGCGCCGCCGGACGTCTTCGTTGGCGTCCGTGTGGGCGTTGCGCTCGGAGTGGGGGAAATGGAAACCGGTTGTTCGGCAAGGTAGTCGACGACCGACCAGCCCGTGCCACTGGACGTCGAGAGTTGCCACCAGGTATATCCGGACGCATTGCGTGGACCACCGATCACGCTGGCGACCGTGCCCGCATCGAGCACGGCGCGCACGGTTGCAGCCAACCCGGGTTCGACACGCAGGTTCAATGGTTCGGTGACGTTGACCGACGACCCAATACCGATCGCCGCCGGGCGCACCGCGATATCCTCGGGAGCCGGCGCAACCGGCGAACCGCTGGAGTCTTCACCGGCAGGGGTTTCGGTGGGCAGGCGGACCGATGATTCGGTCGCGAATTCGGCCGGCGCGCGCAATGTTTCGGACGGCGCCGGCACGCAGAGATAGGCGACCGAGAGGATTCCGCCGGGAGCACCCAATCCCGCATCGCCCGAAATCGCACCGAGATAGGGCCGGTAGTCGTAGAAATGCGCCAGGGTCCCGGCTGCATCCTCGGCATCGGGGACGACGACGCCGCCAACAGAACCGCCCCGGAACCCGTCCCATCCGAACGCCGGCGCGGTCGCCCCGTCGTCGAGCTGCAGATCGCCCCCCAGACCGGTGGCGGGATCGGTCCATTCCAGATCGAACGCCGGACGAACCAGCACCCCGGCCCAATCGGCATCGATCGAGCGGCACGGATCGTTATTCGCCGCCGCCAGCGTGGAAACCGTCAACAGCGATGGTTCCACCAACGAGACGGCCGGTCGATCCGGTTCATCTCCAGGAAGCGCATCATCGTCTAGGGCATCGCTCGTGGACGCCTCGTTTTCCCGCGGATCTGCTTGCGGAGAACCATCCGGAACGGTCTGGGCATCGCCATTCTGGGCGGCTGCCACTGGGAACGGTCCCATGGGCCAGAGGGCAAACATGGCGGCCAGCAACACCAGCGCCCCGATCGAGCGAGCCCATTTCGATGCCCCGAATCCCGCATGCATGGTTCGCAATCCTCGGGCCGTCCCGGTCGATGCGAAACGGTCCCCGCGCTGGCAGGCACGACGCGCATGGACGACCAGCCATCGAACGCGTGTTGCCGTGTATCCGAGATCACGGATTCTAGTCGATCGGTTTGAGGTTCGCGACGATCTCCGCCCGGTGCGGTTCCAGGAACGGCGGCAATACGACCTTTTCTCCAAGCGTCGCCATATCTTCATCGACCCCGAAACCGGGACCGTCGGTCGCGATCTCGAAGAGCACCCCGTTCGGTTCGCGAAAATAGAGACTCCGGAACCAAAAGCGATCGACCTTGCCGCTGTTGGGCACGCGCTTTTCGTTCAGGCGATCGGCCCAGGCATCATAATCGACATCGGCCGAGCGGAAGGCGACATGGTGAACCCCGCCGGCCCCCTGCCCAGCCACAGGCAGACCGGGTTGCACCGCCACATGCAATTCGGCTCCTGCTCCGCCGGAACCCATCGCATAGACATGCACGCTCTCGGAGGGGTTGTCTGGCACTGGATAGCTGCGAACCGGTCGCATCCCCATGACATCCTGCAGCACCAGATCGGTGGCCTGCACATTGGGCACGCTGATGACGATCGGGCCGAGCCCGCGGATTTGCTGTTCGGCGGGCACCGGGCTTTTCTCCCAGGGATGCGAATCGCCCGCGCCACCATCGTCAATCAGTGCCAGGCGCTGGCCTTCCCCATCCTCGAAATCCATCGTCAGGCGACCATCCCGTTCGGTTGGCGTTCCATGCGGTACGCCGAGCCGGTCGAACCGTTCGACCCAGTACTCCATCCCGTTCGTCGCATCGATCCGCAGGTTCGTCCGGACGATCGACCGCCCGCCCCGGCGTTCCCGCGGCACCGGCCAATCAAAAAAGGTCATGTCCGTTCCCGGACTGCCGAGCGCATCGGCGTAAAAGAGGTGATAGGCCGAAACGTCATCCTGATTGACACTGCGCTTGACCAGCCGCATTCCGAGCGTTTCCGTAAAGAAGCGCTTGTTCTCGCGGATTTGCGCGGAAATAGCGGTCAGATGATGAATCCCGCCGAGCTCCAGTTCCATACCGACCTCCAGTCCGTCGATCGCCCGAATGCATTCCCGCAATGGTAGACCGGGATCGGGAATCGCCCGAATTGCCAAGACCGCGAATCCGGTATGCTATCGAAGTCAGCCAATATGTCCAGCCGGATTTCCATCTGGCCATTCGTCTTCGGGAGGTTCGACGCTCATGGGACGATTTCTTCGCATTGGCGCTCTCGTTTCGCTCCTGTTCCTGACCCTCTCCGCGGTTGGTTTCACGACCACGATCGCAATCGAGGCGACCCCGGTCGCCAGTCCGGCCGCAAGCGAGGTCTGGCCATCGTGGGTGGAAATCGGCCCGGGGAATGCCATCATCGTGCGCGCTGTCCGAGCATCGGTCTGCCCGGCGATCACCATCGATGGCATCGCGTCGACCATGAACATTCGCGCTCAACCGACCGAGGATCATCCAAATGTCGTTTGCGAAACGTTCGTGCCCGCCGGTTCGCAGGCGGTCTCGGTCGAGGGCAAGGCGATGCCCTTGCCGGTTGCCGATCCGCAACACATCGTTCTCCTGGGAGATACCGGTTGCCGCATGAAGGAACCGGATTCTTTCCAGAATTGCAACGATCCGGCCGCATGGCCATTCGCGCACGTTGCCGCTTCCGCGGCCGAGACCGATCCGGATCTTGTGATCCATGTTGGCGACTATCTCTATCGCGAATCGCCCTGTCCGGACGGGAATGCGGGCTGCGCCGGAAGTCCGATTGGCGATACCTGGGCCACCTGGGACGCGGATTTCTTCCATCCGGCGGCCGCATTGCTGGATGCCGCCCCGTGGATTTTGCTCCGGGGCAATCACGAGGATTGCTATCGCGCCGGCAATGGCTGGTTCCGATATCTCGATCCCCGGCCGGCGCCCAAGAGCTGTGAACCGTATACGGCCCCCTATTCGCTCACAATCGGATCGGTACCGGCAGTCGTGCTCGATGACGCATCGGCGCAGGATACGACGACCTCCGAGGAGGTCACGGCCGCGTTCGCGCCAGTTCTCGATCGAACGATCGAGCTGGCAGGGGACGGCCCGGCGTGGCTCCTGACGCACCGGCCGTTGTGGTCGATCGGCGCGGGCAGCGACGGGCAACCAGCCGAGTGGTCCACCGCCACATTCAATGCCAACGGTTTCCCGGCTCGGGCCTCGGTGTTCGATGTCGTGATCGCGGGGCACGTGCATATGGCGCAGCTCCTGCTCTTCAGCCCCGCCTCGCAACGGCCCACGCAATTGGTCGCCGGCGCCGGCGGCACCGCGCTGGACGATATGCCGAGCGGCATATTCGACGGCTCGAATTTCGCCGATCCCGATCTCGTGCAGGGCTGGCGGTGGCACGACTTCGGATTCCTGTCGATCCGGCCAACCGACGGCGGGTTCATCACCTGCGTCTGGCTACTCGATCAGACGGATCCGGCATCGTGTCTTGCCGTCGTGCCCGCGCGGAGTCACCCATCCAGCTAAGGGCGGCTACCCTTTCCCGAACGATCCAATAGAGCCCTGTCGAAGAGGACACAACCATGGCACGAGCGAGAGTCGGGATCATCGGCACCGGGTGGTGGGCGACCCACGCCCACCTTCCCAGTCTCACCACATATGGCGATGCCGAAGTCATCGGCGTCGCCGACATCGATGGTGAGCGCGCGCGAAAATCCGCGGATGCGTTCGGGGTGAAGAACGCGTTTGCGGACCACCACGATCTGCTGGCGATGAAGCCGGATGCGGTCATCGTCGTCACTCCGCACCACACGCACTATGCGCTGGTGAAGGACGCGCTGAATGCGGGCGCCGATGTCATGGTCGAGAAACCGATGGTGCTCGACCCAGCCGAAGCGTGGGAGCTGGTGGCGCTGGCCAAAGCGCACAACCTCCATCTGCACATCGGCTATCCGTTCCCCTTCACCCGCCATGCGCAGCTGCTGCGCAATCTCATCCAGGCGGGCGAATTCGGGGACATCCTGCTGACATCGGGCATGTTCGGAACGATCGTGCACGACTTCTATCGGGGCAATACCGATATCTTTGGGGAAATCCACGAAGGCGCGCTCTGGGCGCCAGGCGCCGAAACCTATAGCACCCTGGCCAAGGGCGGTGGCCAGCTCAATACCCAGGTCACCCATATTGCCTCGCTGCTCTTCTTCCTGACCGGTATCCGCCCGGCCAGTGTGGGAGCCTTCTTGGGCGCCAGGGATACCGAAGTCGATGAATGGGACGCCATCGCCTTCCAAACCGAAAGCGGTCCGGCCGGCACGATCGCCAGCACCGGTTCGGTGGGGCGCGGCTCGCCGACCGTCGAGGGGCACACGATCTTCGGCAGCCGGGGGCACGCGCAGATCGATATCCGCAACGGTCTGCTCGATATCGTCATGTACGACGGCCGGACCTTCGTCGAACCGCCCCTGGCCGACTACGAGATCTATCCGCTCCATGCCACATCACGGCAACTGGTCGATACCTTTCTCGGCCGCAGTCCAGCCGTGGCCACCGGCGAGCTCGGCGCCCTGACGGTGGAGTTTCTCGATGCCGCTCGTCGCTCGGCCAAGACCGGGCAAATCGTAAGGATGGGATGATGCGACGCGCTTTCAAGATGCGATTGAAACCAGGCTGCGAAGCAATCTACAAGGAAAAACACGATGCGGTCTGGCCGGGCGTCGAAGCCGCGCTGCTGGCCGATGGTGTTACCTCGTTTTCCATCTATCGCAACGGGCTCGATCTCTTTGCCTATATCGAATCGACCCAACCCGGAACGGCCCCCAGCGACGCCGATCAGGTGACCCGCGACTGGTGGCTGATGATGGAACCCTATATGGAATACAACGACGACCACACCCCGAAAACGTGGGAGCTGGACGAGATGTATCACCTGGAGGCCAGCGAATCGTGACCCCAGCGGGTTGTCGCATCTCCGAAATCCGGTGCTCGATACCATCGGCGACGATCGGCGGCTATTTCGAGAAAACGCCGGGACATTGGATCATCGATTCGGTGATCGCCAATCCGATGTCGATCTACCCGGACTACAAAGCCCGCCGGTCGAGCTGGGGCTCCAAAGCGAACGGCACGGTGGTCGTCGAGCTGGTGACCGAATCGGGGCTGGTTGGTCTCGGAGTCAGCCAGGGCGGGGTGCCCGCATCGCGGATCATCATCGACCATCTGGCCCGCTTCCTGCTCGGATCCGATCCGCGCGATACGGAACGTCTCTGGGATCAGATGTTCCGCGCCACCTTGCCCTATGGCCGTAAGGGACTGCCGATTTGCGCGATCAGCGCGGTCGATCTGGCGCTCTGGGATCTCTGCGGCAAACTGCGCGGCGAACCGGTCTACAAGCTCCTCGGCGGGGAAACCAAAAAGGAAATCCCCTGTTATCTCACCGGTCCGCAACCATTGGCGGCAAAAGAAATGGGGTTCTTCGGCGGCAAGATGCCCCTGCCGTTCGGTCCGGCCGACGGGATCGAAGGATTGAGCGCCAATGTCGAAATGGTCGCCCGGGCGCGGGAACAGGTCGGACCCGATTTCGATCTGATGCTGGATTGTTATATGGCGCTCGACGTTCCCTACACCATCGATTTGGCCAATGCGGTGCGGCCCTATCGGGTGCGCTGGATCGAGGAGGCGTTGCCGCCGGACGACTATGACGGGCACGCCCGGATCAAAGCCGCATGCCCATGGCAACGGTTTTCCACGGGCGAGCACGAATACACCCGGTATGGATTTCGCGAGCTGATCACCCGCGGCAATCTCGATCTCCTGCAGCCGGATCTGGCGTGGGTTGGCGGGATCACCGAAGCGAAAAAGATCGCGGCGATGGCGCAGGCCTGGGATCTGCCGGTCGTCCCGCATGGCAGCGGCGTCTTTTCCACCCACTTCCAGATGGCATCGTCCAACGGTCCGTTCCAGGAGGTGCTGGCGATGAGCCCATCCGGCGACCGGGTCGTGCCGATCTGGAACGGCTTGATCGAAGGCGACCCATTGCCGGCGAACGGCCTCGTGCGTCCTCCGGAATTGCCGGGCTGGGGAATCGAGCTGGCGAACGACGCAACCACCCTGGTCGACCGCATCGCCGCCTGACCGACCTCGCGCCAGTGCAGCCGCCGGCACAGTTCCGGCGGGCACGCGCATCCCATGAGGAATTGCCCACCGGTCGATCCAGGGTATTGCGCTTCGAGGCGAACATCCGTACTATACGTACAGCGCCGAAACCGGTATCATCCGCTGGGCTCGGCCACCTTCGCCGCGCCGATTGGAGTACCCCGTCCGATGTGCCGCAATATCAGACCCCTGTTCAATTTCGACCCACCCGCCACATCCGAAGAGATCGAAGCCGCGTCCCTCCAGTTCGTACGCAAGATCAGCGGCATGACCCGCCCGTCCCATGCAAACGCGGTGGCTTTCGATCGGGCCGTCGATGACATCGCCGCGATCACCGCCGAGCTGCTCGCATCGCTCCAGACCAGCTCCCCTCCGAAAAACCGCCAGATCGAGGCCGAACGGGCGCGCGCCCGTTCGGCCGCTCGATTCGACCGACCAACCGTTCGTTGAGGACCGCTGCCCAATGACCGTCGCCACCATCGATGCCAATCTCGTCATTTCCGAGATCTACCAAAACGAATCGCGCCGGGTCTTCGCCACGCTGGTACGCCTGCTCGGCGATTTCGATCTCGCGGAGGATGCATTGCAAGACGCATTCGCCGCCGCGCTGGCGCAATGGCCGCGAGATGGCATTCCCGCCAATCCCCGCGCCTGGCTCGTTTCCACCGGTCGATTCAAATCGATCGATGGGCTGCGCAAACGCGCTCGCTTCGATGCGTCGCTGGCGGTATTGGCGCGAGAGCTCGACGAGCGTATGGAGGATGAATACGCACTCGACGACGAAGATGGAATCGGTGACGACCGGCTCAAACTGATCTTCACCTGCTGCAATCCGGCGCTTTCACCGGAAGCAAGAGTGGCGCTCACGTTGCGCGAGGTCTGCGGACTCACGACCGAAGAGATCGCCCGGGCATTTCTCATTTCTCCCTCCACACTCGCGCAACGTATCGTGCGGGCCAAGAACAAGATCCGCAACGCCGGTATTCCGTATCGGGTACCCGGAGCGGCCGAGCTGCCGGAACGGCTGGATACGGTCCTGCAGGTGATCTATCTGGTTTTCTCCGAGGGGTATTTCGCATCGTCCGGCTCATCGGTCATTCGGGCCGACCTGACAGGCGAAGCGATCCGGCTGGCCCGGCTCTTGCGACAACTGCTGCCCGAACCCGAGGTCTCCGGGTTGCTGGCCATGATGCTGCTGCACGAATCGCGCAGGGAAGCCCGCACGAATTCCGCGGGCGATCTGGTGCTGCTGGACGATCAGGATCGTTCCCGCTGGGATCAGGCATTGATCGCCGAGGGGCACGCGCTGGTGGAGGAAGCACTCCGTTCTCGCCGGTTCGGCGCCTATTCGATCCAGGCGGCAATCTCTGCCGTCCATGCCACCTCCCCATCGCCCGACCGCACCGACTGGAGCGAAATTGTGGCACTCTACGATGTCCTGCATGCATTCACCCCGAATCCGGTCGTGGAGCTCAACCGGGCGGTCGCCGTCGCCATGCGCGACGATCCCGCCAGCGGACTGGTATTGATCGACGCCATCTTCGAGCGGGGCGATCTCCTGGACTATCCACTCGCCTGGTCGACCCATGCCGAGCTCCTGCGGCGCGATGGCGAGCACGAACGCGCGCTCGGTTCCTACCACCGGGCGCTCGATCTCTCGCAGCAGGAACCGGCGCGCCGCTATATCGAGGCGCAAATCGATCAATTGCGCAAAACCATCGCCGCTTGAATGCATCGGTCGATTCCCGGCCTGCCCAAACGACAACATCTCGACACCGCGATCTGGCCGTGCGCTTCGCATGATCATGAAAGGAACGACCGAAAAATGGCTGGAGTTCGAGTTCTCGTGGGAACCGTCAAGGGCGCATTCATCCTGGAATCGGATGAACGACGAACCGCATGGGACATTTCCGAGCCCGTGTTTCCCGGATGGGAGATGTACCACCTGAAAGGATCACCGGTCGATCCGAACCGCATCTACGCCTCGCAAACCAGCGGTTGGTTCGGGCAAACCATGCAGCGATCGGATGACGGCGGCAAAACCTGGGATGTCATCGGCAACGAGTTCGGCTACGCAACCGACCCGGGAACCCACCAGTGGTACGACGGCACCCAGCATCCATGGAAATTCGCCCGCGTCTGGCATCTGGAGCCATCTCTGGTCGATCGGGACACCGTCTATGCCGGAGTCGAGGACGCTGCGCTCTTCAAATCGACCGATGCCGGGCAGTCATGGCAGGAACTTCCCGGATTGCGTGAGATCTCGGGGAGCATGTGGCAACCGGGGGCAGGCGGCATGTGCCTGCATACCATCGTGCTCGATCCCGCCGACGAAAACCGCATCGTCGTTGCCATCTCGGCAGCGGGCGCATTCCGCACCGACGACGGTGGGCAGACCTGGAAAGCGATCAATCGCGGTCTCGTCTCCGATTACGAGCTCCCCGATCCGGATGCCGAGGTGGGGCATTGCGTCCATAGCATCTCCATGCATCCCAGCCGCCCGAATACGCTCTTCATGCAAAAGCATTGGGATGTCATGCGCAGCGACGATGCCGGCGACAACTGGTTCGAGGTCAGCGGCAATCTGCCGACCGATTTCGGATTCCCGATCGCGGTCCATGCGCACGAACCGGAAACGATCTACGTCGTCCCCATCCTGAGCGATCAGATGCATTACCCGCCGGAAGGCAAATTGCGCGTCTATCGTTCTCGCACCGGCGGCAACGACTGGGAGGCATTGACGAACGGACTGCCCCAACAGAATTGCTATGTCAATATCCTGCGCGATGCGATGGCGGTCGACCGTCTGGAATCGAGCGGAATCTATTTCGGAACCACGGGAGGTCAGGTTTACTGCTCGCCCGATTCTGGCGACACCTGGACCGCGGTCGCGCGCGATCTGCCGCGGGTGCTTTCCGTGGAAGTGCAGACCCTGGCATGATTCGCGTTCAACTTCCCGGCCATCTGCGCGCGTTCGCGGGCAGCGGTAAAGAAGTGCAGCTGGAGGTTGCCGAACCGATCACCCAGCGCTCGGTGCTCGACGCGCTGGAAGCCGCCTATCCCGCCTTGCGCGGTCTGGTCCGCGATCACCTGTCGCAGGAACGCCGCCCGCTGGTGCGATTCTTTGCCTGCAAGCGCGATCTCACGCACGAACCGCTGGATGCGCCGTTGCCCACTGAGGTCATCGAAGGCAAAGAGCCCTATCTGATCGTTGGAGCGATGGCCGGGGGATGCGATTCCGCCGCCATCATGAAGGAGCCGAATAGCTGATGCGTTATATGCTGCTGGTCTATGGAGCCGAATCCGAATTGGGCGCCGATGAGCGCAACGCTTGTTATGGCGAATCGGCGGCGCTGGCGCGCGATCTTGCCGAACGCGGTGTCTACCGGGATGCTTCCCCCCTGCACCTGGTCGATACCGCCACCAGCGTGCGCGTGCGCGATGGCAAACGGATGGTGACCGATGGTCCCTTTGCCGAAACCCGGGAGCAACTGGGCGGTTATTACATCGTCGATACCGCAACGCTGGACGACGCCATCGCCGTGGCCGAGCGCATCCCAGGCGCCCGTTGGGGCACGATCGAGATCCGGCCGGTCATGGAAATCCCCGGGCTGCCGGAGGAGTAGATCGCCCGTTGGCCAGCGCGTTCATGTTTCGAGACTCCCGTTCGCTCCCTCTCCGAACGGGAGTCTCGTTTCTCGCCCGGTCGGGCGTCAACGCGCGAAAGCGCCGGTTTTCAGTCCAAAGGAATCCGCGATGAAATATCTCTGCATTGCCTTTCAGGATCAGGACAAGCTGGATTCCTACTCCGATGAGGAATTCGCGACCATCATGGAACAGGTCGGGTTCTATCTGGACGACCTCCGGACAAACGGAAACTATCTCGATGCTTCCCGCTTGCAGCCGGCAAGCTGCGGCGCGGTTCTCCGGGTGCGCGGCAGGCAGATGACCGTGACCGACGGGCCATTCATCGAAACCCGCGAACAAATCGCCTGGTACTACCTGATCGAAGCCAACGATCTCAACGATGCGATCCGGATCGCATCGCGCAGCCCATCGGCCCAGCTCGGCACGGTCGAAGTGCGACCGTTGCAGGAGCTCGGTCCGCGCTGATCTCGATCTCCTCCGGCGCGACCGCCCTGAAACTGATTTACTACCGGCAATCGATGCCGCTCGATCGCGCCCAGGAAGGGGAAGCTCGTGAAGATCCTGATCGCCGAATGTCGCCAGGAAGTATCCAGTTTCAACCCGGTCGCATCCGGACTCGGCGATTTCATCATCGACCGCGAATCCGGCATGCTCGATTCCCACCGGGGACGCCGCACCGAGGTCGGTGGCGCACTGGAGGTATTCGAGCATGCCGGAGCCGAGGTGGTGGGCACCTTCAGCGCCCAGTTGATCACCTCCGGCGGAATTCTCGATGGCGCCGTCTGGAGCCAGATGTCGGGCGAATTGCTCGATCGGGTGCGCGCCAATATCGAAGGGGTCGATGGCGTTTATGTCGCCCTGCACGGCGCTATGCAGGCGAGCAACGAATTCGATCCGGAAGGCTTCCTGCTCCAGGAGATTCGCACGATCGCCGGACCGGATATGCCGATCGTCGGATCGCTCGATCTGCATGGCATCCTGACCGACCGGATGCTGGAAAACGCCAATGGCTTTGCCGTCTTCCATACCTATCCCCATGAGGATTTCGATTCGACCGGCCGCCGGGCGGCCAAACTGCTCCTCAAACTGATCCAGGACGATGTCCATCCGGTTACCGCGGTGGTGCGCATTCCGGCCCTGGTGCGGGGCGACGAGCTGATCACCGCTGCGGGCAAAATCGGCACAACCGTCGGTCGCTGCGTCCAGCTCGAAGAATCGGGCGAAACGCTGGCCGCCGCGATGATGTGGAGCAACCCCTTCACCGATGTGCCCGAGCTCTGCTCGCTGGCAATGATCACCACCGATGGCGATCCCGATTTCGCCGCGCACGAGGCGGTGTCGCTCGCGCGCACGTTTTGGGACGATCGGGCAGCCATGCAGGCCGAGCTCGTTTCGATCGACGAAGCGCTCGACCGGGCCGCTGGCGTTCCCGGAACGACCGTGTTGGTCGATGCCGCCGATGCCACCAGCTCCGGCGCATCCGGCGATTCCAATGCCATTCTCCGGCGGGTCGTCGAACGCGACTTTCCGGGCCGTGGGCTCTTCCCGGTCGTCGATGCGCCAGCCGTGCAGGCGGCTCTGCAGGCCGGGATCGGTGCGACCATCCAGGTGACGCTCGGCGGCCGTCTCGATCCCGCTCGCTTCACGCCGCTTCCGGTCGACGCGCGGGTCAAGATGCTTTCCGACGGTCGGATTCGATACGAGTCGCACGGGTTCGGCCCGGCCGATGCCGGGCTCACCGCGGTGCTGGAGGTCGGCCGGCATATCGTCGTCGTCACCAGCCGCCCAGTGAGTCATTTCGACCGGGCGCTCTTCCTCGATCATGGCCAGAATCCGAAGGATTTCGACATCGTGGTGCAAAAATCGCCGCATTGCCCCCACTACTGCTTCCGCGATTGGGCCGCGCAATTGATCGGCGTCGATGCGCCCGGTTCGACCAGCGCCAATCTCCCCTATCTGGGTCATACGGTTTGCCGCCGCCCGATGTATCCGATGGAGCCCGATACCGAATTCGAACCGGAGGTGCAGTTCTTCGGACGATGAACTCCGGTCGGTGCCGCACCCGGCTGCTGGAGTTGGCCGGGCAATGGGATCTCGTATCGGTCGAGGAACCGATCGTCACCCATGCCAGTTGTCTGCTTCCGGCGGACCGGTCCGGGCTGCCCGTCATGCTGAAAACGAGCGCACAGCCCGACGAAATGCGCGGATTCGCATTGCTGCAATGGTGGGATGGTCGCGGAGCCGCCCGCGTGCTCGAATGCGGTCCCGATTTCGTGCTCATGGAACGAGCGACCGGCGGTGGCTCGCTGGTGCGCATGAGTGAGGCTGGCAATGACGATCGAGCAGTCGCGCTCATTTGCCAGGTGCTCGCCCGCCTCCACACCGCGGGCAGCGGTCCGCCGCCTCCCCTCGTGCCTCTTTCAGAATGGTTCGAATCGTTGTTTGCATGCGACCTGCCAGAACCGTTCATCGGGCGCGGCAAGGAGATCGCTGCTGAGCTGCTCACCTGTCCGGAACGACCGGCCGTCCTGCACGGCGACATGCACCACGCGAACGTGGTCCAGCTGGCAAACGGAGCATGGCTCGCCATCGACCCGCAGGGATTGCTGGGCAACCGCGCCTATGATTACGCCAATATCTTCCGCAATCCGAATCTGGAGATCGCGGCCGATCCCGACATCTTTCGGACCCGGCTCGCGCAGGTGAGCGCAACCGCGGCTATCGATCCGATCGAGCTGCTGAAGTGGATTGCCGCTCTCTGCGCGCTTTCGGCCTCCTGGGGCGACGATCCTGGTCCGGGGCTTCCCGCCGGAACCGACCGCACCATCGCCGAACTGGCATTGGCTCAACTCGACGCGCTCGCTTGACGCCCACTCGACACCCTACGGGACCGCCGCCGGATATCCGTTGAGTTTCTGGCTTCCGCCTTGGGTACCGGCTGCGCTGCCCGGAGCGGAAATGGGATATGGGAAATGGGAAATGGGCAAGAGGCAAAGGGCAAAAGGCAAAGGGCAAACGTGGAGATTGGATACGACGCCGGGATGGCGGGTGCGGGATGGAGGAGCGGCCCCACGGAGTATCGCCGTGAGATCATCCGGATTCCGTACCCGGGGTGTTAGCCCAGCCTTTCAAGGTTGGGAACTTGGGAACGCCTCCGGACTCCGGACCAACCGTCCGCTAATCCTCGGTTCCTGGAATGCGCATCGGGGATGTCATCCGGAAGAGATCGCCTGAGGATTCACTGGAGAATGTGGTGCGTTCCATCACGGTCGCGATGGCGGCGTCGATATCCCCGTCCTCGTAGAACGCCTTTTTGAAGGCGCGATCCAATTCCCAAACAGCCGCCGGCCAGGTCGTCGTCGAAGGCAAGGGCCGGCTGATACCGACGTTGTCCAGAAAGACCTTCGCATTTCTCGGGGGCTTGGTATAACCGAGCGCCGAGGTCAATGGACCGCCCTTCAGGAATGCGTCGGATTCCGCCACCCGGATCATCGAGGGAACGGTCCGGCCTGATTCGGCCAGAATCGTCTGGCCCTCCTCGCCCATGGCGAATTCGAGGAATGCCCAGGCGCCCTCCTTGCGCGGGGAACCACTGAAGATGCCCAATCCATCGCTGTGGGACACATTGGCGGGGACCAATCCAATCGGTAATGGCGCAACATCCCATGGAATCGTCGCATTGTCCCGCAGGAAGGAAACCACCCGGCGGCTCTGGATCAGCATGGCCGCCTGGCCCGTTCGGAATCGTTGCGTGTCGTCGAGCAGCATCCGCTCGTCCTGCGTCGGGGTCGCCCCGATTCCCTTGGGGCCCAATGACGCCAGCCAGGCGATACCCGTTCGTGCCTCGGGCGTATCAAGGGTCAGCTTGCTCGGTTGATAGACATCATCGAACAGCTCGCCACCGGCGCCCCAGACGGCCGCCGCCACTCGATGGATGGTTGGATCGAAGGCAACACCGCGAATGTTCACATGCCCATCCCCATCGGTATCGACAGTCAGCTTTTCTGCCGCGGCGGCGAATGCATCCCACGTCCACCCACTCGATGGGTCGGGGATGCCGGCCGTCCCGAACATTTCGGTGTTGTAGTAGACGACAAGACTGGAGAGATTTTGCGGAATCGCCATCAGCGGCATATTGGCTGGCCGGAAGAGCGACAGCGCCTCCGGATAGAAATCCGCTTCCCGCAACACCGCGCTCTCCGCGATCCACGCATCGAGCGGTTCCAGCACCCCGCGGGTGACATAGGCGCCGGTATCGCGATACCCGAAGAGGAACACATCGGGCGGATTGGCCGAGGTGAACGAATCCCGCAACCATTCCGGATATTTGCTCGACGGAAGCAAGCGGCCCAATGGCGCCACATTGGAGGACGAGATCACTACCGGTTCGATCTTGATCGTGTCCTGCACCTGTTCGAACCGGTCGATCAATTGGGCATAGGCCAGCGCCTCGGAGGGATCGGCAAAAAAGGCGAACCGGACCGCATCGGCACCGAGCGATCCCTCGGGCCGCATCAGTGTGGCCAGCCCAGCGGCGGGAGCGGTTTTGAGCAACGTGCGGCGTTGAATCCTGGTATCGAGCGGCTGGGACATCGGTTCGAACTCCTCACGACGCCGAATGCGTTGGGGCAATTCGTCAAGTGTGATCCATTGGCGAATTTCCGTCGACAGGTATCATGGCGAAGACGTACCACAAAATCAGCATCGAACGGAGGCGAAACCCCAATGATTCGGCATCTCAGACAATGGCGCTCGCTCCCGCGGATGGTAGCCGCGCTGACCCTGCTGCTTACCGCGCTCGTGGTTCCGCTCGCCGGATCGCCGGCCGTAGCGCAATCGACGTCGAGTATCCGTTTCGCGTTCTGGGGTGATCCCGCCGAACAGGCGGCCTATCAAGCCGTGGTCGATGCGTTCGAGGTCGCTCATCCCGAGATCGATGTGGCGGTCGATTACACGCCCGGTCAAACCGACTACTATCGCAAGATCGCCTCCGACTTCGCCGCCGGAGCGCCCCCGGACGTCTATCTCACCAACTACCGGAAGTTCGGTCCGTATGCCAGCGCGGGTGGGTTGGCGCCGATTCAGTCCTCTATCGACACCAGCACCGAAATTTCCGAATCCGACTACTACGCCTTCGCGCTCGACGCATTCCGATTCGGAGATGCCGGCGATCTCTATTGCCTGCCGCAGAATATTTCCAGCCTGAATGTCTATTTCAATGCCGATCTGTTCGAGGCAGCCGGTCTGCCTCTGCCGACCGATGACTGGACTTGGGACGAGTTCATCACGGCCGCGCAAGCGCTAACCCAGGATACCGATGGAGATGGCCATATCGATCAATACGGCGTGCTGGTCGAACCATCGATGTATCGCATGGTGTCGTTCATCTGGGGCGCTGGCGCAGAGGTGGTGGACGATCTGGAACACCCGACCCGCCTGACCGTCGACACGCCAGAAGCACTGGCGGGACTGGAGAAGTTCGTCAGTCTCGGGATCGACGGGTATAACGTCGTACCTCCCGAAGAGGAAGTCGCGGCAGAAGCCGATCTCGACCGGTTCGTGCGCGGCGGAGCGGGCATGTACATCCAGAGTCGCCGGCCGGTGCCGACGCTGCGCGAAATCGGTGGGTTCGATTGGGATATCGTCTCGTTGCCCCTGATCGAGCAACCCGCGACCGTGCTGCACAGCGATGGTTTCTGCATGAGCGCGGCATCCAGGGAACCGGATGCGGCCTGGACCTTCATCGAATTCGCGGGCAGCGAGCCGGGGCAGTTGTTGCTGGCCGAAACCGGCCGCACCGTGCCGTCGATGATCGAGGTATCGGAATCCCCCGTCTTCCTGCAGGGCATTCCGATTTCGGCGTGTGGGGATGCCTGTCTTGCCGGCGAGGAACCGGTCGCATCGCCGGTCGCCTTCGAGGGCCGACCCCCGGCCAATGCACAGGTCTATCTTGACAATATCGCGGTCATGCGCCGCTTGCCGACGACATCGACCTGGACCGAGGTCGAGGACGCCTTCAATGCGGAATTCGGTCGTTCGCTCTACATCGAAGGGTTCGATGTCGAAGCCGCGGCGCAAGCGGCGATCGCCAACAGTCAGGATGCGCTCGACCGCGGCTCCGACTGATATTTCCGGCCGAAAGCGCCCGTTGTTCCGCGAATGGAGCGGGCGCTTTCGCCGGGACCCGTCCGGACTCGGGGCATTCGAGACCCAAAGCCCCGCTCCCCAGTCGTGCATGGGGAGCGGGTACCGTGCGGGAGTTCCACCCCACCCGCCAGCGACCGATCCCGAATCCGCATCATCCGCCCGAGCGGCCCATGCCGCCCAGGAACGCGCGCTGCGCCGCCAGGAAGATCGCGATGACCGGCACGATCACGAGCACCGATCCGGCCAGGATGATCGGCCAGTTGGTCGAATCGAGACTGTAGAGCATGCGCAGTCCGAGCGACACCGTATACATATCCGGCGTCCGCATCAGCAGCAACGGTTCGACGAAGCTGTTCCAATAGTGCACGAACGACAGCACGGCCACCGTCCCGATGGCTGCCCGTACCTGCGGCAATGCGATCCCGCCCCAGACCCGGTACGCTCCCGCGCCATCGAGCCGCGCGGCATCGTAGACATCCCGGGGCACGTTCAGAAACGCCCAGAGAAAGAGCAGCACATAGAATGGCGATGTTCCCATCAACGATGGCGCCATCAGCGCCATCCGCTTGTTCATGAGACCCGCTTCCTTGAAGAGAATGAAACGGGGAATCCAGATCGCGGTCAACGGCACCATCAGGCAAAGCGCCGAAAGCATGACCAACCGCCGGCGCAGGCGCAACGAAACCTGCGACATCGCAAACCCGGCCAGCGAAGCAAATACGACGGTGAGCGGCACCGCCACGATCTCGATCAGCAGTGAATTGATCGCGAAGCGGATCGCATCGACGATCTGGAACACCGCCCGGTAGTTACTCCAGGCGACGGGCGACGGAATCCAGTCGATCGTTCGCGGCAATGGCATGCCGGTTGGGCGCAACGAGGTCGAGCCCGCCCAGACGAGCGGCAGCAGGAAAAGCGCCGCGACCAGACCGATCGCGGCCATGCGGACGATCACGTCGATTTTCGGTCTACGCGACACGGCCGAACCCCTCGTGCCAGCGCCGGGTGAGACGATATTGCAGCGCCAGCACGACCCCGGTGATGCCGTACATCGCCACCGTCAGCGCCGCCGCATACCCGAACCGCAGATAAGTGAAGCCCATCGTGTAGATGTACATCGGCAGGTACATGGTGGCATAGTCGGGTCCACCTCCCTTTCCCACGATGAGCGCCGGAACGAAATTCGCCTGAAAACTGAAGATCGTGTCCCGAAAGAGCAGGATCAGCAAGGCCGGGGCAACCAGCGGCAGGATGATGCCGCGAAAGGCATTCCAGCGTCCCGCGCCGTCGATGGCCGCCTGGTCGAGCAGATCGCGGTCGACACTCTGCAATGCGGCCAGGCAAACGATGAACCCCTCACCCAGTTGCCAGACCATCATCAATACGATCCCGAGCCGGGCGGTCGTCGGATCGACCATCCAGCGCGGACCGGTGATGCCAAACCAGGCCAGCAACTGATTCAGCGGACCGTAGACGGGATTGAGAATCCAGAGCCAGATGAGCGCCCAGGCAAGATCGGGAATGACCGTCGGGAGATAGACGATTGCCCGCCCGACCAACGAACTCCGCGACGGTCGTTGCAGCAAGCGGGCAAGCAGGAGCGCGCCAGCCAACCGGATCGGCACCGCCAGCGCGATATAGAGCAATGAATTGAAAACCGCGATTCGGAAGATATGATCCCCCGGCAAGCGGCGGAAGTTCTCCAATCCTGCCCAGCGGGGCGCGGCGATGGCATCGTAATCCGTGAGCGAGAGTCCAAAACCCGCCAGGCCGGGACCGATGACCAGTAACGCCAATCCGATGAGATAGGGCGCCAGCATCGAACCGAGCGCGAATTGCTGAGAATGGCGACTCCACCATCGGGTTGGAGATGGCTGAGCTCCTGGGCCGCTCGATCGGCTCATGACTCGACTCCACAATCGGTTCGCCCGGAACTGGCTGCCAAATGGACGGAGCGGCCAATCGAGCCATGTGGTCTCCGGCTAGGGCCGCGCATCCGGAACCGGCACGCGCTCCGTCACCCGCGAGGCCAGCAGGAACCCGACGACCAGCACAATGACCGAACCAACGGCCAACCCCAGAAACCCGCGTCTGGTTGCCACATCGGCGATGCTCGTGGCCGCAATGATCGATCCACCGATGCCGACCCCGAGCGCCGTTCCGAGCATATTGGCAAGCTGCCCAGCGGAAATCGTCGCCCCTTCGCTTCCTTCCGGGGCATCGTCGAGGACGCTGAGCATCAGGGTCGAGAACGACATGCCCATGCCCAATCCTGAAATGGCCCAGGTCGGAAAGGAAAGCAGAATCGGCAGATCGCTGAGAAAAACACCGAGCGACAGCACGATCCCGACCGCGATCAGCGTCATACCGGTCCGTAGCAAAACCGAGCGCGGTGTGATCCTGGACCGCCGGTCCACCACCCAGGCTCCGGCCGTCCAGGTCAGCGAGCTGGCGGTCAAGGGCAACCCCGCCATGATCGCGTTCTGATGGCGCAGCTCGGTCATGGCCAGCGGCACGAAAAACTCATAGCTGAAGAAGCCGATGGTCACCAGGATCATGCTGGCAACCGCGGCGGCCACACCCGGCCGCGCCCGCAGGGTGCCCTGCGGTGTCAAACGGCGGAATGCCGGCAGGGCAATGACCGCTCCGGCGGCGATCAATGGCACGATCAGGAACCATTGCGATCGCCCAAAGCCCGCCAGCAATGCCGCTGTCCCCGCCGCCAGCAACAGCGCGTCTCTGAGGCGCGTGTGATCGCGCACTCCGCCTTTGGCGGCATCGACCGCGCGCAGCGATGGCACCGTCAATATCCCCGCGAGAATCGGAAAGGGAATGATGCCGAGAAAAACCCATCGCCAGCCGGCGGTTTCGGCTACGAAACCGGCGATCGCCGGACCGATCAACCCGGGAACGACCCAGGCCGACGACCAGAGCGCCATCATACGCGGGCGCATGTCCGGATCGTAGGCCGTGCGCACGGCCGCATAGGCGACCGAGATGAGCATTCCACTGGAAAAGCCCTGCAGCACCCGGCCCACGATCAACACCGGCATCGAGGGCGCCAAACCGCCGATCGCCAGGCCGGCAAGGAAGAACCCGATCCCCCCGAGGAACGGCCGGACCATGCCTTGCAGGTCGATTTCCGTCCCGGCCACCACGATACCGATCAGATTCGCCAGCATGAACGCCGAGAGAATCCAACCGTAGTAATGCAGTCCGCCCAAATCTTCGACGGTGTCGGGCAGAATGGTCGCCACCGCCAGCGCCTCGAAGGCGCCGGCAACGATCGTGAGCAGCAGACCAACGGTCAGCTTGCCGAGACGCGGTCCCCAGATCGAATCGACCGGTTCGTTCCCGGTTTCCATCTCCGGCTTGCTCTGTTCCGCCTGCACGTATCTCCATCCTCGATTCGTTGGGTATCATTCGGCGATCTTCGATGTTCAGCGCCGTTCCGGCCAGCCGCGACAGCATACGCCCCCAGTCTCGATTCAGGAGCCAGCTATGTCCACGACCGCCACCGATCAGCCGCCCGTGACCAGCTACCCATTCGACGACATCGTCTCGTCCGAAGCGGAATTGCGCGAATTACTGGGGCACCCGAGCCAGGGAGCGATCGACAAGCAATTGAGCGTGATCGATCCCCATTCGCGGAATTTCATCGAGCATGCGCCGTTCGTGCTGGTCGCCACCTCGAATGCCGAAGGCAAGCTCGATGTTTCCCCCAAGGGCGATCCGGCCGGTTTCGTGAAGGTGCTCGATGAAAAGACCCTGCTCATTCCCGACCGGCCTGGAAACCGGCGTCTCGACGGCTTCGTCAATCTGCTCCAGAACCCGAACATCGGTCTCATCTTCCTCGTTCCACGGGTCGAGGAAACGCTCAGGATCAATGGCAAGGCAATGCTGATCCGGGACCGGGCGCTCCTCGATACGATGCGTTGTCGCGACACGTCTCCGAAGCTCGCAATCGCGGTCGAAGCAGAAGAGGTCTATTTCCATTGCGCCAAGGCATTCCGGCGGTCGAATCTCTGGAATCCGGATGAATGGCCCGACCGGTCGGGTATCCCGTCTCTCGGCCAGATTCTGCTCGACCAGACGAAACCGCGCGACACTACCCTCGAACAGCTCGACGCCTATCTGGAAACGTCGTACAAGAACAATCTGTATTGATCCCGGCGTCCTGC
>JBIQLF010000001.1:7951-16572 GCA_044464585.1 Thermomicrobia bacterium | reverse complement strand
CCGGGCGCTGAAGGTTGGACGTTCTACCCGCGCTTGACCGGCGGCAACGCCTGCATGACCGCGGAGTGCCGCATGACCAAATCCGGATGCTCCTGCAGGAGTTGGTTGTATTCCTGCTGGAATGGGGTTCCGTTCGGTGACGCAAGCACCGCGCGGGTTTCGCCATAGAGTGTTTCGACCCCGGCCGACGAAATCGGCTCCTTGCTGGCAACCTGTTCGTCGATCTGGACGATCAGGCTGGTCAGCGGTCCGATCCAGGCAAACGACGGATCGGATGTCGCCAGCCGGAAGAATTCGAATTCATTCGACACCGGGCCGACATTCTCCTCATATCGTCTCCGTTCCAGATGCAAGAGCGTCTTGTGCAGATCGAGCAGCGCCTCCCGCACCTTGAAGAGCCGCGTCCGTTCCTCCGCGGTTGCGGCCGCGCCCGATTCATGGTCTGTTGTCATGGACGTCTCCTTTGTTGCTTCGAGCAGAGCGTGCGAGCATGCCACGGAGCGGCCAGCACATCTGGCCGCTCCGGTCCTGGCCGTGGTTCTAGAGTTTTTCGCCGACCGCCTTGGCTTCGACGAAGTTGAGCAGATAGTCGGGGCCGCCTGCCTTGGAATTGGTGCCGCTCAGCTTGATGCCGGCGAAAGGATGCACGCCCATCATCGCGCCCGTCGATTTGCGGTTGAGATAGAGATTGCCAACGTCGAACTCCTCCCGCGCGCGTTCCAGATTGGCACGGTCGCCCGAATAGACCGACCCGGTCAGCCCGTATTCGGAATCGTTCACGACATCCAGCGCCTCGTCATACGTATCGACTTTTACGATCGTCAGCACCGGCCCGAAGATTTCTTCACAGGCAATGCGGGAATTGGCGGCGGCACCGGCAAAGACGGTCGGTGGAATGTAGTAGCCATTCGCCTCCGGCACATCGCCCTGATAGACGAGCTCGGCTTCGTCCTTGCCGATTTCGATATACCGGTTGATGGAATCATATTGCTGCTTGTCGACCACGGCGCCCATCGCCGCTTTGCCCTCGATCCCCGATCCGACCGAAATCAGCGCTCTGGTGCGCGCCACGACCCCATCGACGACCCGATCGTAGACATCGGCCAATGCGATCACCCGCGAGCAGGCCGAGCACTTCTGTCCCGAGAATCCGAACGCCGAGGTCACGATTCCCTCGACCGCGGCATCGATATCGGCGCTGCTGTCGACGATGATCGCGTCCTTGCCGCCCATTTCGGCGGTCACCCGCTTCAGCCAGCGCTGGCCCTTCTGGACCTTGGCCGCTTTCTCGAAGATGCGAACCCCCACATCCTTGGAACCGGTGAATCCGACGAAGCGGACCCGGGGATCCTCGACCAGCAGATCACCGATTTCGCTCCCCGACCCGGGCACGAAATTGATCACCCCAGCCGGGGCCCCCGCTTCCAGCATGATCTCCGCCATCTTGTAACCGATGACCGGGGTATTGGAGGCCGGTTTGATCACAACCGCGTTGCCGACGGCCACCGGGCCCATCGTCATGCCCGTCAGAATGGCGCACGGGAAATTCCAGGGCGGGATGATCACCCCGACCCCGATCGGCTGGTAGAAATAGTCGGTCGCCTCGTCCGGCAGATGAGCCAGATCGACCCGCTCGGTCAGCTTGACCGCTCCTGCCGCATACCACTCGAGAAAATCGACCGCTTCGGCCACTTCGCCTTCGGCCTCATCCCACGGCTTATCGAGCTCGTAGACCATCCAGGCCGCCAGCTCGAATCGCCGGCGCCGCAGGATGGCCGCCATGCGCAAGAGCACGCTGGCCCGGCCGACGGCGGGGATCTTGCGCCATTCCCTGAACGCGTCCTGGGCCGCCGCGATCGCATCCAGCGCATCGTCCCTGGATGCCTTGGCCACCCGCCCGACGACCTGGTCGAGATTTCCCGGATTGGTGGAAACGATCCATTCGCCGGATTCCCGGCGCTCGCCGCCGATGATCATCGGATAATCGCGACCCAGTTCCGTGCCGACCTGCGCCAAAGCGCTCTGCATGGCTTCGCGCACGATCGGATCGGAAAAATCGGCGGATGGCTCGTTCTGGAACGCAGCCCGGAGCATAGTTGGAATCCTCTCTCGTCTCATCGATCGTTCGTTCGGCAGTGAACGAATTGCCGTGTCCAATCTAATCGAAACGAGGCCGTCGATCACGGACCATCGCGCTCGACCGGACACTGCGGGCTGGTCTGGCGGGCGCAGCTAGAGCTGGGCGATGAGCTCGCGGGCGGCCGAAAGCTCGTCGAGACCGATCGTGTGGCCCATGCCGGGATAGACGCGGAAATCGACCTCGGCTCCGAGGGCCGCGAGCACCTGGCCGGTGATCTCGAAACGTTCGAGCGGTATGTGCGGGTCGATATCGCTGCAGCCACCGAACACCGGCATATCCAGCAGCGACCCGGCATAGCGCTCCGGCTCGATCGATGCCCCGATCAACCCGCCGGACAAGACCACCAGGCCGCCATACCGGCGCGGATGCCGCGCAACGAACTCAGAGACCAGGCAGGCGCCCTGTGAAAACCCGAGCAGCACCACTTTTTCCGCCGGGATTCCCGAATCCTCCAGATGCTGCAAGAGACCGCCCACGATCGAGAGCGCGGAATCGAGAAACGGCTGGTTTTGCTCCACGGGCCGGAGGAAACTGTAGGGATACCAGGAATGGCTGGCCGCCTCCGGCGCCAGCCAGGCAAGACCGGGCAGATCGATGGCACGGTTGATACCGATGATATCGGTCGCATTGGCGCCACGACCGTGGATCGCGATCACCGCACGCGATGCCGTATCGACCGGAGCTCCCGCGCGGAGGACCGGTTGCCCCGCATGGGGACCGACTGGAATCATGATCGAACCTGCTTCCGGTGAGAACGTCCGGCCTCGTTATGCCTGCAACGATGCGATGAAATCGGCGAGCGTGCCATTTCCATTGACATTGACCCGGCGAATATGCCACCGGTCGATCGAACCGTCGAGCGGTTGTGGACCGCCATCGACATTGAAGGCCATCAGATATCCCGCTTCGATCACGACATAGGGCGTCAGCCCATTGAACGCGCCGAAGGGATAGGCGAAGCAGGTGATCTGGTTGCCGAGAATCTTTTCCAGGTATTTCTTGTTCTCGACGATCTGATAGACCTGCTGATCGTAGGAGAGTGTGCTCAGATTCTCATGCGACACGGTGTGTCCGCAGACCTCGCCTGCGCGATCGAGCGTGCGAATCTCCCTGGGACTCAATTGCGCATAATCCGGCAACGAGAAGACGCCCTGGAACCCATAGCGTTCGAGCAATTCGAGAAACACCCAGTCCGATGCATTGCCATCGTCGATGGAGATGAGGACTGGTTTTTTCGGCAACGGCGCCCCGTAGGTTATCCACCCCAGCAATTCCGCGCTGGTGATCGACTCGTAACCGTTTTGGGAAAGCCATTGCAGCTGCTCTTCGAGCTGCTCCGCCGTGACCTGATATTCGGCGCCATTCTTCTGGATGCTGTGGTACATGAGCACCGGAACCGCCGGGGCCGCCGTGTCGGGCAGATCGGCCAGCCGGAGATAGCCGCTGGCGACCCAACCGGTCTTCCCCTCGAACTGGGCTTCCATATATCCATCGCGCTCGACGCCGGTCAGCGTCAATCTCGATTTCACGGGCACCACGGCCAGCTTGGTTCCGGATTCGTCCGGTTGTTGCCGCAGCACGATCTCGGCGTCGGCGATCGCCGTAATACTCGGCGCGACCAACGGCCGGCCCGCGGCCCGAACCGCCGCCACGATCTCGGCATGTCGGCGTCGATCGCCCTGGGGCGCCGGTCCTCGATCGACATAGATCGAGCGGACCCAGCCTTCGATGTCGCCGAATTTCACCTTTTCATAAGCGCCGCTGATTTCCCCGGTCGCTTCGACGCGACTGCCAGCATCGACCACCTGGACCTGCGGGTAGTCGATCCCGGGTCCCGTTCGCAGGTTCAACGATTCGGACAGGGTGGCGATTCCATCCGGCAGGATCTGGTTTTCCTCGATGACGTCCGCCGCCAGCGGGGTGGCATGCGCTTCGACTCGAACCAGATCGACCGCGACCCAGCCGGTCTGCTCCCCGTAGACGACGGGATAGTAGTCGCCCTGTACATCACCGTTCACCGTGAGCGAAGCCGATGGGGGCACGATCGAGCGGATGGTCGATGTCGGCGCGGGGGCGGTGCGCAAATTCAGGTAGTTGGAAGAGAGCGCCGTGGACGCTGCGCGCGTACCGGGCATATCCGCCACGACGAACGAACAGAGCAATCCTGCGATGAGCAGCAGCCTGCATGCGGGCGCAGGCCGGTATCGACGGAGCATGCGGGTCAAGTCCATGTAGTGCAGCTAACGGCGGGTCAAATAGATCGAAATCCAATTTCCTTCGATGATAGTTGCCATGATCGCACAGGCGAATACAGATTTCCAGAGGTGAAACTGCATTGCGACCCAGCATTTCTCCGCGAACCGCGCACGCAGCACACCGGAAAGCAGATCCGCGCCCGGTCCGCTCGGCCGGCGCGGATCGCCCGGGCACTACCGCTCGACTCCTCAGAAACGATCGGGGAATTCGGTACGTTGTAGTGGTGTCGAATACACGATGTCGCATGCTACAATGTACGTACACATTGAATGCGAAGATCGTAGCGATGTGTCGATCGAACGTCACCAGCCGTGCCCGGTACCGTTGCAGCGCCGGGAACGATCCAAACTGGACCAGACGTCATACATACGGCTTCGGCCGGGTGGGGGTCAGAAGATGGTGTTTCGCAAGGACCGCGGCGGCGAATCATTCCAGCGGCAGATCAGCGCGCTTCGCCAGCAGCTCGGCAGCGATGAACTAGAAGACGTCGATGAGGCAACGATGGCCGAACCGACCGGTGGCGCGGAAGAAG
This sequence comes from Thermomicrobia bacterium, assembly GCA_044464585.1. GTDB lineage: Bacteria > Chloroflexota > Chloroflexia > Thermomicrobiales > UBA6265 > JAMLHN01. The sequence continues at coordinate 11,644 of JBIQLF010000001.1, read as the reverse complement.
CGTATGTCACCGGTCGGCGCTATGATGCGCCGGTCCAGTACGACCGCGACCGCTACGGCTACCAGCCCCCGGCGACCGAGGTCGTCGAGACCGCGCCCCGCTCCAACGAGCCGCCTGCTCCGGCAATTCCCACGGTCGACGGCCAAACCACGGTGCTCAGCCCGAACGCCACCTGGAAGGGCGAGATCGTCGCTGAAGGCTCGATGCAAATCCTCGGCAAGTTCGAGGGGGACATCAAGGTCCGGGACGATCTGTTCATTCTCGACGACGCCAATGTCGATGGCACCATCGCGGCCGGCACCGTAGTCATTTCGGGACGCTACAACGGGACCCTCAACTGCAATCAACGACTCGAAGTGCTTCCGACCGGTCACGTGCGCGGCGAGGTCTTCGCACCCACGCTGGTCGTCCACAATGGCGCCATCATCAACAGCAAGATCAGAATGACCGGCAGCGCCGGAGCCGAGCAGCCGATTCCGACCGCCGTTCATCGACGCGGCCATCGCGGCACCGCCTAGCATCGATGAGCGACATGCGCGCGTTCTGCCTACCGAACCAAAACAGGGGAGTTTGTTGAGATGTCGTTTCGCACGTCAGTGCTCGATGCGAATCAGGCGGGGTCGGGCCAGCCGGGATACGGCGATCAGGACTCCTTCAGTGTCATCGACCGGTTTTCGCGGTTCGATGGCGATTTCGTCGCCGAACGGGATTTGCGGGTCGAGGGCAATGTCAAGGGGTCGATCGAATGCCACGGCACCCTTTTCATCGCCGAGGGCGCGATCGTGGCGGCCAAAGTCACCGCCGAGAACATTACCGTCGCCGGTGATCTTTCCGGCGAAACCCGCTGCCGTGGCAAACTGCATCTGCTGCCAACCGGGCAAGTGCGCGGCCGGGTCAGCACCGCCGCGCTGGTGGTCACCGAGGGCGCGCTCTACGAGGGCGATCTGGCGATGACCGAAGAGCGCGCGCCGGAGTCCTCGCCCCACCGGCCCATGGTCGTACCAGCCCAGCCCACCCAGCGAACCGAACCGGCTCCCGCGGAAGGGGAGCCAACCGTCGCCCCCAGCACATTCATCCGCCGCCTTGGCGGTCCGGAAACTCCATGGGATCCGAACGAGGAAGCCGCCCCGGCCGACGAATCCTGAGTCATCCCCCGGCGCGGCTGAGGCGCGGGCCGGGGTCACCGAAAAGTTGGCTCCGGTCGTACAAACCTGACGCCACAACCGATCGATTTCCGGTAATCGCATGCTATACTCGCGCCGTTGGGGAGGCGTGGTTTCTATGGTGCGCAATTGCGCGGTTCGAGCGGTTCCGCGCCATTTATAGCTCCATGCACGTCTCATCGATGACCGAATCGACCGCGGCCGAGCTCAGCGCCCTGGCACGCAATGGATGACCGGATTTGTGGAACCTGCCGGCATTTCGAGGGTGCGGGTCAGCCGGGGCGCGGTTGGTGCCGCAACCCGCGCCTGTTCACGGCCTGTCAGAGCCAGCCAGTTTCCGAATCCGAACTATTCTGCGCCACGGACCAGGGAGACTTTTGGGAAGCCAGCGACGACATTCTCGAAAGCCATGCCCCGTTCGCGGCGGAACCAGGAGCAGCGGCTGGTCGTTCATTGGGGTACGATGAGCATGAGATTCTGCCGGGAGGTAGTCAAATGAGAGGCTCCAGCTCGGACCAGCCACGATCTTCTGACGATGCCGGCTTCGCGCAAGGCGATGTTGCGCCGCCTCGTGCATCGCGGACTCCGGGCGGGTTCGGCGGCTCGGGTTCCGGAGGTGGATCGGGAGACCGGTCGCCGAGTTACCAAACCGAAGAACGATACTGGACCGATTACCTCCGGATCGCCTTGCCGATCGCCGGGTTGCTTTTGCTTCTGAGCGTGTTCTGGTTCTGGGCAAGCTCGTTCATCGGTGGCGACGACGAAGGCACCCAGACCCCGGTCGTTGCCGTCAATGTGACCCCGCAAGATCAGGCAACCCTGACGCCAACATTGCAGGACGCGGTCGTGCTGCCATCTCCGACCCAGATCCCGGCCGAGCAACCGACGCAACCGGCAGCGGAACCGACACTGCCTCCGGAACAACCCGCTCAACCAACGGCGGCACCGACCCAACCAGCGGCCACCGGCGATTTCCAGGAAGGCGACCTCGTCATCGTCAATGACAACGATGTCAATATGCGCTCGGAGCCGTCGACCTCCGGGAATGTGGTTGACACGCTTTCGCAGGGGACCGAATTGCGTATTCTGAGCGGCCAATCCACCGATGACGGCCAATATACATGGTGGAACGTGAGCGACGATGCGCTCGGTGTCGAAGGCTGGATCGCGGGCGACTTCATCGAGAAATAACCCCGCCTTTTCCGACTATGACTGGTCGATCGAGTCCGCCGTAAGCGGACTCGATTTTTGTTCGTTCGACCGCATTTCGCCGGAGCAAAGGCGACGCATCTGGACACACGCCACCGTGTCATCACCATGAGTGGCGACACCCGATAGCGCTCCCTTACGTGCGATGGAGCCCGCAACGCTCAGCGTGACATCGTTGCCCAATGGTCGCGGTGCGCGGGCCTGGAAATGCCGGCCACGGGACTCCGGATCGCGAGGCCACGCTCCGTTCCGCCCGTGTATACTTCCTGGTGGCCCGGCAATTGCCGGGTCTTTATCTGGCAGGCGTCAGGATTCGTACCGGCGTGCCGGCGTCGAACGGGGGCGCCGGTCCGGGGCGAAGATGAGGGGCGCCGGTGACTGAACGATTCAAGGAGGACCCCGTGGTAGCTTCACTTCCCGATACACCCGATAAGGTCATGCAGCAGATGCTGCAAGCGGGCGTTCACTTCGGACACCAGGCCAAACGCTGGAATCCGAAGATGAAGCCGTACATCCATTCCCAGCGCAACGGGATCCATGTCATCGACCTGGACCAGACGCTCGGCTATCTCGGCGATGCACTCGATTTCGTCAAGCAGACGACCGCCAATGGCGGCAAGATCCTCTTCGTCGGCACCAAGAAGCAAGCGCAGGAAGTGATCGCCAACGAGGCGACGCGCTCCGGCCAGTATTTCATCAACCGGCGCTGGCTGGGCGGCACGCTGACCAATTTCGCGACCATCCGCGGCCGGCTCAAGCTCATGAAAGACATCGAGCGCCAGGACGAGCGCGGCGAGCTCGACCGCCTGCCGAAGCAGGAAGCCGCCAACCTGCGCGAAGAACTGGGGCGGCTGCAGCGCACCCTCGGCGGTATGCGCGACATGACGCAACTCCCCGCCGCGCTCTTCGTCATCGACCCCAAACGCGAGCATCTGGCCATGGCCGAAGCGCAGAAGCTGAAGATCCCGGTGATCGCCATCACCGACACCAATGCCGATCCGGACCAGGTCGATTACCTCATTCCGGGCAACGACGACGCCATTCGCGCGGTTCGCTTGCTCACCGGCATGATCGCGGATGCCGCGGTTCAGGGCTCGCTCGAGAATCAGGCGTATCGCGCGGACGAGGCGTTTGCCGCTGAATCCAACCTGGCGGACCAGCCGGGCACACTCGACGCCGATCTCTTCGCCACGGCCCCAGTCGCGAACGCTGTCGACGAGGCCGCGGCCGAAGTCACCCCCTAGGCACGACTGGTCCAGAGCCCGGTGGCCAGTGTCCAGTGCTGGTCATCATGAGACGCGCTGGGTATCGGACGCTGGAC
>JBIQLF010000001.1:0-7851 GCA_044464585.1 Thermomicrobia bacterium | reverse complement strand
GGACGCTGGACACTGGACGAAATCGAAGAATGAGAGAGCAATGAGCGCAACAACGATTAGTGCGGCCCAGGTAAAGGAGCTGCGCGACCTGACTGGCGCCGGCATCATGGAATGCAAGCGCGCCCTGACCGAAACCGGCGGCGATGTCAAGAAGGCGGAAGCCATCATCGTGCAGCAGGGACTGGCGAAAGCAGACAAGAAATCCGGCCGGTCCGCGGGCGAAGGACTCATCGATTCCTATATACATGGCGGCCGCATCGGCGCATTGATCGAGATCAACTGCGAGACCGACTTCGTGGCGCGCACCGACGATTTCAAGACGCTTACCCGCGACATTGCCATGCAGGTTGCCGCGATGTCTCCGCGGTATGTTTCGGAGGATCAAATTAGCGACGCCGATTGGGCCAAGCTGGAAGAGGAATTCTCCGACCGCAAGACCGCGGCAGCCGCGGTCGTACTGCTCGAGCAACCGTTCATCAAGGATTCCAAGGTCAAGGTCGGCGACCTCGTACGCACGGCCATCGGCAAGCTCGGCGAAAATATCGTCGTGCGCCGTTTTGCCCGCTTCGAAGTCGGCGCCGATCTTCCGGCCGCGACCGAGGCGGAATAGCCCAATCGTCCACTCCATTCGGGAAGGGATGGAGCGCAGCCGCTTCGCCGCGGAGAGGAGCAAGGCACGTGAGTGAACGACACGCTCGAGTTTTGCTGAAGCTCAGCGGCGAGGCGCTGGTGGGCGAATCGCATTACGGTATCGACCCGGCCGTGGTGTCGTCGCTGGCACAGCAGATCAAGAAGATCGTCGAAAAGAACGTCCAGGTTGCGATCGTCATTGGGGGCGGCAATATCTGGCGCGGCATCTCTGCCAGCATTCGGGGGATGGACCGTTCCACGGCCGACTACATGGGCATGGTGGCAACGGTTTTGAACGCGCTGGCGCTGCAGGAGGCATCCGAACGCGCTGGCGTGCCAACCCGGGTCATGACCGCGATCGAGATGCGCGAGGTCGCCGAGCCATACATCCGCCGGCGCGCCATCCGCCATATGGAGAAGGGCCGGGTCGTCATTCTCGCGGCCGGCACCGGCAATCCGTATTTCACCACCGATACCGCCGCCGCGTTGCGGGCGCTGGAGCTCAATGCCGACATTCTGCTGATGGCGAAGAATGGCATCGATGGAGTCTACGATTCCGATCCCCGCATCAATCCCCAGGCCCGCCGATATGAGCAGGTTTCTCATCAGGAAGCGATCGAACGGGATCTGAAAGTCATGGATGCCGCCGCGCTTTCGCTCTGCCGCGAAAACGACGTCCCCATCCTCGTCTTCAATATTCGCGAAGATGGAGCAATCGAGCGGGCGGTCGATGGCGGGCAGGTCGGTACACTGGTCGTAGCAGGAGAAGCGCGGTTCGCCAGCGCGTGAGCTCGCCGTTGCCGTTACGGGTAGAATCGACCCGACAGAAGGATGACACCATGATCAACGAGACACTGACCGACGCCGAGAATCGGATGGCGAAATCCATTCAGGCGCTGCACCGGGATCTGAATACGATCCGGACGGGCCGGGCGTCGCCCGCGCTGCTCGACCGCGTGATGGTCGACTACTATGGCACCCCGACGCCCATCAACCAGATGGCGAATATCTCGGTTCCCGAGGCGCGGCTGCTGGTCATCCAACCCTGGGACCGCACCGTTATTCCCACCATCGAAAAAGCATTGCAGAAGTCCGATATCGGTATCACGCCATCGAGCGATGGCACGGTCATCCGGCTGGCCATTCCGGTGCTCACCGAGGACCGGCGCAAACAGCTCGTAAAATCGGTCCATAGCCAGGTCGAGGATGCCAAAGTTGCGCTTCGCAATGTACGGCGCGATTCGATGTCGGTGGTGCGCGATCTCAAGAACGAGAAGATGATCTCGGAAGACGACGAGCACCGGGCCGAGCAGAAGCTCGACGAGCTGACGAAGAAGTTCGTCGACGAAGCGGACAAGGTCGGCAAAGCCAAAGAACAGGAAGTCCTGGAGGTCTAGAGACCCGTGGCATCGATTCGCGAGCATACGGCCGCCCATCCGGCGCTCGCTCTCACGACGCCAAGCTCGAATGTGCCGGAACATGTTGCCATCATCATGGATGGCAATGGCCGCTGGGCGGCGTCTCGCGGTCTCCCGCGGCTGGCCGGTCATGAAGCCGGCACGTCGAACATCCGCCGGATCACCAATGCGGCCGGCGAGCTGGGTATTCGCTATCTGACGCTCTGGGCTTTCTCCACCGAGAATTGGAGTCGCCCGCAGGAAGAAGTGAGCGGGATCGTCCGCATCCTTGGCGAAACGCTCGATCGCGAGCTCGGCGAGCTGCACCGGCAGGGCGCCCAATTGCGGCATATCGGCAGTCTCGATGGACTGCCGGTCGAGCTGCGCCGCGCGGTGCTGGACGCGATCGAGCTTACGCGCGACAACGACAAGCTCGTGCTCACCCTCGCATTCGATTATGGTGGTCGTCAGGAACTGCTGGCCGCCATTCGCCGGATCGTCGCCGACGGGGTCGCGCCGGAACAGATCGACGAATCGACGATCGACCGCTATCTCTATACGAACGAGCTCCCGGATCCCGATCTCATCATCCGCACCTCCGGTGAGTACCGATTGAGTAATTTTCTGGTTTGGCAATCGGCATATTCCGAATTGTTCTTCAGCCCGGTGCTGTGGCCGGAATTCGGCCCAGCGGATCTGGAAGAAGCGGTTCGGGATTTTGGCCGTCGGGAACGCCGGTTCGGCAATATTTCCGCCGAAGCGGCGCGTATGACACGGGAGCGTGCATGAAGACTCGTTCGATCTCGGCAATCGGCGTCGTACTGGCCGGGATCATCCCGGCATTGTTCGGTGGTCCGGTTTGGGCGCTCATCTTTGCGCTGATCTGTATGATTGCCTTCGTGGAATTCCACGGGCTCGCGAGCAACTTCTCTCCACGTATCCCCAAAGTCGGCATTCTGCTCATTCCCTGCTTCGCCGCGGTCGCCTGGACCAGCCATCAGGAACGTCTGGCCATAGGATTGGTCGCGCTGGCTGTTTTCCTGCCGATGATCAGCACCACCCGCCGCAGGAATCTGGCGGGATCGATGACCGATTGGGCGCTTTCGGCCGCGGGCACGCTCTATCTGGGCGTGGCGGTTCTGGCCGCGACCCAACTGCGGCTCATGGAGGGCACGGTTTCCCGCGGCTGGCTCACCGAAATCGATTCGAGTCTCTCGATTGCCTGGCGCAATGCTCCGCGCGGTTTGGCGTGGTTGCTCGTCGTCATCCTTTGCACCTGGTTGGCCGACACATTCGCCTATCTGGTGGGCAGCAAGATCGGCAAGCGCAAGCTCTCCCCGGCGGTGAGTCCCGGTAAAACGAAGGAAGGCTTCCTCGGCGGGTTCGTCGGGGCCGCGGTAACCGGCGCCGTCACGTTCTGGATCTTCGGACTGACATCCCATTGGTGGTGGGGACTGCTCTTCGGCGCGCTCATTGCCTGGGTTGCGCTCTATGGCGATCTGGCCGAATCGGTTCTCAAGCGCGATGCTGGGGTGAAAGACAGCAGCGCTTTGATTCCCGGACACGGCGGGATGCTCGATCGTATCGATGCCATGGTCTTCACCTTCGTCGCGGGTTGGTTTCTGGCAATCGCCTTCGATCATTGGCTCCTGTGACCGCGTCCGATCGAATCGACGAATCCAAACGCACCCGGATCGCGCTGATTGGCTCGACCGGTTCGATCGGTACGCAAACGCTGGATGTGCTCTCCCAGCATCCTGGCAGGTTCGAGCTCGTTGCCATCGCGGCCGGAAACAATGTGGAGCTCCTGGCCGATCAAATCGACCGGTTTCGCCCAGCGATGGCCGTACACGGCCATACGGATATCGTGCTACCGCGGAAACGATCCGGCACGCACTACGGGTGTGGTGAGTCTGCGCTGATCGAAGCCGTTACCCATCCGGATGTCGATCTGGTCGTCATCGCCAGTGCGGGACATACCGCGTTGCGGCCCGCCTGCGAGGCGATCGCTACGGGCAAGGCCATTGCGCTGGCAAACAAAGAGATCATCGTCTGCGCCGGTCAGATCATCATGCCGCTGGTGCAGCAGCTTGGCGTTTCGCTCCGGCCCATCGACAGCGAGCACAGCGCCGTCTGGCAGGCGATCGGCCACAATCCCTCCAAGTCGGTCTCCCGGATCGTCCTGACGGCTTCTGGAGGTCCATTTCGCACTACGCCACTCGACCGGCTCAGCAAGATGACCGTTGCCGATGCCCTCGACCATCCCACCTGGTCGATGGGCGCCAAGATCACAGTCGATTCGGCGACGATGGCGAACAAGGGGTTGGAGCTGATCGAAGCGCGCTGGCTTTTCGATGTCGAACCCGCACAGATCGACGCCATGATCCACCCGCAGAGCATCGTCCACTCGCTCGTGGAATTCGTCGATGGCAGTCAAATCGCCCAAATGAGCTGGCCGGATATGCGCCTGCCGATCCAGCTCGCGCTGACCTGGCCCGAGCGGCTGCCGAATCACCACCGGCCACTCGATCTTGCTTCGGTCGGCGCATTGGAATTCGGTCCGCTGGACGCCGGCCGGTTCCCCGCATTTGGGTTGGCACGCCAGGCCATCGAGGCCGGCGGCTCCTATCCAACCGCCTACAGCATTGCGGACGAGCTCGCGGTCGCCGCATTTCTTCGGGGCGAGATCGGGTTCACGGACATCGCGCGCTCGATCGAAATTGCGCTCGACCGGCATGCGCCGTGCGATGTCTCCACGCTCGATGGTGTGCTCGACGCGGTCGCCGTCGAAGAGCGACGCAGCGCAACGATCATTGCCGAAATCGCTACAGCCCGTGCGCGATAGCCACCGCACATACCTCCCGAGCGCCATTCTTCCGTAGCGCAATCGCACATTCGGTCAATGTGGAACCGGTGGTGGTGACATCATCGATCAATACGACCTTGCCGGGTACCGTCATTCCCGCAGCGATCTCGAATGCATCGAGCAGATTCAATGAACGTTCGGTCGCGGAGAGCCCGACCTGATGCGGAGTATCGCGCGTTTTCTTCAAGCCAGAAAACACCGATTGCCCGGTGAGCGCTGCAATTGCCCGCGCCAGAATCAGCGTCTGCTCGTACCCGCGCTGGCGCTTGCGCCGGAGATGCAGCGGCACCGGAACGAGCGCCATATCGGCCCCCAGTGCGCCGCATGCAGCCGCCATCAATGAGGCAAAATGCGGAGCGCGAGCGGTCTCCCCGGAAAACTTGTAGGAATGAACCGCCGAGCGCAGCCAGCCATCGTAGGGACCCGCCACCCAAAGGCGATCGACAGCGTCCGGAAGCTCGCTGCACGTACACGTTGGCGCCACGTTGGGCATACTGCAGATGGGGCAACGGGGGTCGGAGAAGAGCGGCATCGATTCGAGACATTCTTCGCAAACCCAGCGTCCGCGCAAGCCACACCCGGAGCACCGAGGCGGATAGACCGTCTCGATGACACCAGCGAGCACCTGATGGAGAGCCAACCGGTCAAATACGGCCATCTTCGGTGAGCTGGACGATCGGAATCGACCGCAGGTTTTCGTCGGCCACCAGTCGTTCCTCGAAACGGGCGGTCGCCGCGGCAACATCGCGCAGGATCGCCCGCTGGTCGATCCGGGTGAAGACCCCATCTCGATAGAGCACGCGACCGGCCACCATCGTCATGCGCACATCCGCGCCGGTTTCGGCATAGACGAGGTTTGCGGCGATATTGCGGGCAGGATGGAGGACGACCGGAGCCATGGGTGGTTTGGTGAGATCGACCACGATCAGATCGGCCTCCTTGCCCACCTCGAGCGTTCCAACCCGATCATCGACTCCCAGCACCTGAGCCCCGCCAATCGTCGCCATACGCAGCACCTGCCACGCGGGGAGCGGCAACGGGGAGCCGGCGGCGATCTTGGCGAACATTGCCGTCGAACGCATTTCGGCGAAGATATTGTGCGAGTTGTTCCCGGCTGCCTGATCGGAACCGAGTCCAACGATTCCACCCAGTGAGCTGAACCGGGTTGCCGGCGGAACGATACCGTCGATGATCCCTATCGAATTCGTGCAGCAGGCCATCGGCGATCCTCGCCGCGCGACGAGCTCGACTTCCTCGGGAGTGGCCGTGCAGAGATGCGTGGCAATCGTTCCGGAATCGAGCACGTCAATGGAATCCAGAAACGGGATCGCCCGCATGCCATACCGTTGCATGGTAGCGGTGTTCTCTCTCGGATCCTGCGCGACATGGAGGTGAATCTTCGTACCACGCCGCCGCGCTTCCTCCTTGGCACGCATCAGCAATTCCCGGGAGACCATATCGGCCGCGACCGGGCCGAGCACATTGGTAATGCGGCCATCGTCAGCGCCGTTCCAGCGATCGTAAACCTCGAGCTCCTGTGCGAATGCGGCTTCACCAACCGCGGGATCGAGAAACGCGGGATCGCCCGGTTTCCATCCCTGCGCCATCCATCGTTCCCGATTCGACCAATCGATCTCCGAGATCCCCTGGCAAATGACCGCACGATTACCCATTGTCTCGTGACTCCGGGCAATTTCCATCATCGGCGCATCGTAATCGCCGAACGTGGTGGTCCCGTTGGCCACCCCTTCCATCAGAGCGAGCATGGAAAAGAGCGGCGCGTCCTCGTCCGCGATATGCCGCACGATTGGCCCATACGCGCTGCCCATCCAGGCCGAGACTTCCTGCGCCAGACCACGCCCAATGGTGGCGGCGGAGTGCATATGCACGTCGATCAGCCCCGGCATCACCAGACAACCGGTGGCGTCGATCGTCTGCACCGGGCGATCGATATGCGCGATCTCGGCTTCGGGACCCACCGCGACGATCTCACGCCCCCGAATGGCAACGGCGCCATGCTCGACGAATCCGACACCCTCCCCTGTCATCGTGAAGAGGTGTCCACCGCGAATCAAGAGGTCGTACACGCGAGCTCCTTTATCATGCGTCGATCGGTCTGCGGCGCCAGTATGCGGCGCACGAAGGATTCTGGCACGGCCGGCGCGACTTGGAATCCGGCGCGTCGATAGAACCGCTGCGCTTCGAGATTCCCCGGTTCGACATGGAGCTCGATCATGCGTGCGCCGGCAGCGCACGCAATCGAATCGATCGCCTGGAGCATGCTCGTTCCGACGCCGTGTCTCCGCGCGGATTCTGCTACCGCGACGAATTCGATCCGGACGATACCCGATTCCAGCGGGCGGTTCATCAACGCCACCGCGGAGCGCGCCCGAATGGCTCCTGCCCCAAGTTCCCGCCGGAGCAGATCGAACGTCATCCCATCGAACACGGCGGCCCGGGCGGTCTTGAATCCAATCACTCCCACGAGCTCGCCGTTCCTGTATCCACCAATCGCCGCATTCAGGTTCACACCGTCCGCGATCACACGCAGTCGAGCGGCCCGGTCCGGCAGGAACACTCCCAGACTGGATCCGAATGCACGTTCGATGACATCCGCCATCGTCGACCGTTCGGATTCATCGATCGGACCGGAGCGGGCGGTAGCTGACGGCATCACGATACTCCCGAAGTCGATCTCATACATGGCGTCCCGAATGCCGGAATAGGCGCTCTATCCTGTTCGCCGGGACGCCAAAAACGACCAGTACCTACTGTACTGGTCGTTCTCTTGCTGGTGGCGGGGGGGGGATTCGAACCCCCGACCTTTGGGTTATGAGCCCAACGAGCTACCGCTGCTCCACCCCGCGTCATGCACCTCTTCGATTATACCTCTATACCGCTTTTTGTGTTGTCCTGGGGCCCATCGGGGGGGCTCGCAGCGGCCTCGCCTCCCGTGGG